>CAYWGN010000058.1:0-22053 GCA_964457495.1 uncultured Desulfobacula sp. | reverse complement strand
TTCCGCCACAAGTGTAGCCCGACATAGAGCCTGTCAATATGTCTCATCCAGCGATGGAAAGGCAAATTGATCTGAACGGGTTGGGGTAAATTGGTTAGAAAATATGATTCTTATGGCAAATATCCAGAAAAAAGATAGTTCTCTTTTTTATTTAGTGGTATACAAAAGACGATTGTTTATAATGAGAATAGGATCAGGTCTAAAACATGGAAGAATATCTTAACCCCACATACTATATTGACAGCGATCATTCGGCTGTGATTGAGTTCGCAAACCAGAATACTAAATCCGGTGAAAAAGAGATTGAAAAGGCAGTTCAGCTCTACAATGCCGTCAGGGATGGCATCAGATACAACCCATACAGCATGGAGCCTGGTAAAAAATCAATGAAGGCAAGTTCTGTCCTGAATAAAGGACATGGCTATTGCGTAGCCAAGGCAGTTCTGCTGGCTGCCTGTGCAAGATCCCAGAATATTCCTGCAAGGCTTGGATTTGCAGATGTTAAAAATCATCTGAACACAGAGAGGCTGAAGAAATTGATGGGAACGGATGTCTTTGTTTACCATGGCTATACTGAGTTGTTTTTAAACAACAAATGGGTAAAGGCAACTCCTGCATTTAATCTTTCGCTTTGCAATAATTTTAATGTAAAACCATTGGAGTTTGATGGAACAAAAGATTCTATCTTCCATCCCTTTGATAAATCCGGAAATAAACATATGGAATATGTAAAGGATCATGGAACATTTGCAGATCTTCCATGGGAGACAATCATTGCCGAGTCAAGGAAAAGCTATCCCCTATATTTTGAAGATCTTGAAAACCATTCAAAGGATTTTTCAGCAGAAGCCTTAAAAGAAAATCAATAGCCTTGCCTTTATTTTTGCCTGAAGATATCAGATACTTCTCTGGTCAATTTTAATACTGTTTTAGCAGAGTCAAGATCTAATGAGCCAGTACCGCAGCTCGGGGTAATAAAGGCTTGGGACAGGATAGTGTCTTTATCAATTCCGGTTTTACGGGATAACTCATCCATCTGGTCATGGAGCATTTGAACAAGTCCTTTTGTGGTTTGTACTGCGATCACATCTTTTTTAGCTGTCGGTACAATCCCCCAGGCAAGAATTTTCCTCTGCTCTAAATAGGCTTTAATCATTTCAGGGTAAAGGATAAATTTATCAAAAAAGGAATATGCATCAAAGCTGATAATATCAATTCCTGAGCCCAGAAGCATATCCCATTCCGTGTTGGCACAGACATGGACCCCTGCCAAACCGTTTTCGGCATGGATTTGCTGCACAATCTCCTCAATGCTTTCAATGACATTTACTTTGGTAATGGTAATATATGCAGAGGTTCCAAATCCGGCCAATGCCGGTTCATCAATGAAAATAATGGGGACAGCTCCTCTTTTTGAAAATTCATGGGCCTGCCATCTGGCATTCAGGGCAAGTTTTTTTATGGCGGCATCTTTTAACAGGTCGTTGTAAAATATATCTTTATCATTTTCATCTTTTACCGCTGTCCCAAATGTTACAGGACCTGTCACCTGGCCTTTCAGTGCTATAAAAGGCGTATTGTTTTCATCCACCTGTTTTAAAAATTCAAAAAAGCCTTTGCCTCTTGTACCCGAAAGGGCAAACCTTGAGGTGCCAAGATCAGCTCCGGATTCTGTTACAGATAAGTATTCTTCAAAAAAGGCAAGAAATTCTTCATCAAATTCAGGCTTTGATGTATCAAGAAGGCTTTTGTCGGATGTTCCTGTAAATCCGGGGAGACCGGGAAGAAATTGAAGGATCATCCCTTCTTCCTTGTAATGAGGCAATTGTACCCAGAGAGGGATATCAGGAGTATGCTCAAGAACAAGTTTTGTTGCTTTTTCATGACTGTCCATGGGAAGGCTTCCGATTAACAGGGGCAGACTATTGGCTTTAAAATTTCTCATCTTGCTTCTTCCATCCAAAATTGTTTTTAAATTCTAACATTAAATCTCATAGAATAAACAAGTATATCATCTTTGGTAATAAATGAGAACAAAAGATAGTAGGCTGGATATTTGCCATAAGAAATTCAGCCATTTTTCCTGATATGAGATGTGAGGGAGATTTTTACGGGGGCTTTAAAATCCAAAGCACCCCGTTTGTGTAATCATATAATTTAAATTTAAATTTGTTTAGCTTGGGAACATTGAGTCGTCAATATCCGCAGCAACGCTGCTGATGTTCATTAACGCATTAAATTTGCCAAGGGTTATGGGAAGTTGTGTTTCTACATAAAACTGCGATGATTTAATTATTCCTTCATAGAAAGATTTATCTTTCTTTTTTGCCTTCTCAAGTTTTTGGGCTGCAATGGTGGCTCTCCAGAGCAGCATCCATACCATGGTGATATCTCCGGTTGCATCCTGGAAAGGGTGGGCATTGGCAAATGCAGTCAATACTTTTTCAGACATGGCTGTCTGACCCATGTGAATGGCGACTTCTGCCAGTTTGTTCATGGCTTCTTCAACTTTGGCAGCCTGTTTTTCAAGCATGGGCAAGGCTTTTGCAGCAGTAATGGTTTTTTGCATTTCAACAAACAGATCCATGATGGGTTTACCTTTGTCCAGGCCCAGTTTCCTACCAAGAAGATCCATGGCCTGGATACCGTTTGTGCCTTCATAAATCATTGTAATCCTGCAATCCCTTAAGAGCTGGGCCATGGGGTATTCTTCGATGAATCCATAACCGCCATATACCTGCATGCCCTGGCTGCAGACCTCAAAAGATCGGTCGGTTACATACCCTTTGGCAATGGGGGTCAATACTTCGACAAACCCCTGGTATTTGTCTTTTTCTTCCTGGCCAGGTGCGTGCCGGGCCATGTCAGCGCAATACATAACAAAATAAAGAAGTGATCTCATGCCCTCAACATTTACCTTCATCATCATCAACTGTCTTCTTACATCAGGGTGCCTGATAATGGGTATGGATTTGGCATCTGGATTCATGAATTCAAGGATATCTTTACCCTGTATCCTGTTTTTTGCATAATCAAGGGCATACATATAAGCGGCTGTGGCACAGGCAAATCCCTGGAACCCCACAAGACACCTTGCTTCGTTCATCATCAGAAACATGGCTTTCATGCCTTTGTTTTCTTCACCAAGGAGTGTCCCGATACAATGACCTTTGGAACCAAGAGACAGTGAACAGGTACTGTTTCCGCGGATGCCCAGTTTATGTTCCAGCCCTGTACAGATTACATCATTGAATTCGCCCAAAGTTCCATCTTTTTTGACACGATATTTTGGAACAAGAAAAAGAGAAATTCCTTTTGTGCCTTCTGGCGCACCTTCTATTCTTGCAAGAACAGGGTGGATAATATTTTCTGCCAGGTCATGGTCACCGCCTGAAATAAATATTTTTTCACCAGTGATGTTAAATGTGCCGTCATCATTTTTAACAGCTTTGGTGGTCAATGCGCCAACATCAGAGCCTGCTCCGGGTTCGGTCAAAAGCATTGTGCCTGTCCATTTGCCCGTGAACATGTTTCTAAGATAAGTTTCTTTTTGCTCCTGGGTGCCGAATTTTTCCACCAGGTGTCCAGCCCCCGCCGTAAGGCCGGGGTACATCATAAAGGGAAAGTTTGCACCGTTGAAATATTCAGCAGCAGCAGAGGCAATAGTTCTTGGCATTCCCTGGCCGCCCCATTCAGGATCTTCCGTTACAGCAAGCCACTCTCCTTCATTAAATATTTTGTAGAGTCTTTTAAAAGAATCCGGGGTGGTTACCTTTCCATTCTCAAGAGTGCAGCCCTGTTCGTCACCTTCTTTGCTTGCAGGTAAGAGTTCTTTGACTGCAAAGTTTTTTGCTTCTGAAATGATAAGATTGATGGTTTTTTTATTAAAATCAGCAAAATTTTCATGGAGCTGGGAAAGACTTTCTGCATCAAGCTGTTCATGGATTACAAATTCAATATCCCTTCGATCGGAAATAACTTGTGCCATTTTTAAATATCCTCCTGGTATTGATGTTACAAAAATTAATTATTTTAAATTGTTAATTATCCAATAATGAATTGATGCTCATTGGCATATCACAAATAATATTTCTTCTGGAACAAGTTATAACGTCGTGATTGATCATTATTTTGAATAATAAAAATAGAAAGTTATCAAAAATATTGTATATCATAAGTCTAAAAGCTTCTCGTCCTTAAACCTGCCCTTTAAAAATGAATTGTAATTCATTACATGGAATTTTTAATGTGTCAATGATTATTTTACAAATTTAGAATAATTTTATATGGTTCTGATATGAAAAAAATATTAATAAGTGCCTGCCTTGCAGGAGATCGGGTCAGATATGATGGCAAAAGTGCGCATTTAAAGGATTCTTTGTTGAAGGAATGGAGCCAGAAAGGATTGCTGGTTAAAGTATGCCCTGAAGTTTCAGGGGGATTAAAAATCCCCAGGCCCGAGGCTCAGATTGTGAATGGGAACGGTTTGGACGTTTTAAAAGGAACCGCTAAAGTCATTGATATCCAGGGCAGTGACGTGACATTGTCTTTTATAAGAGGAGCTGAATATACACTCAGTATTGCCGCACAATTTGGCATTGAGATGGCCATACTAAAGGAAAAAAGCCCCTCCTGTGGGGTGCACCGTATTTATGACGGCTGTTTTGTTTCCAATATCATACCAGGCTTTGGCGTTACCGCTGCGCTTTTGAAACAAAGCGGAATTAAGGTTTTTTCAGAAAATGAATTAGATCAGGTATCTAAAGATTTTTTACAATATATCTGAGAATGATAATTTTATAAAGAAGATATTACGTGGACAAAGCAAGGACTGAAATAAAAAAACAAAACCGTTTGATTTGGGCAAAGGCCCGATCGGTTATGGAAACCGGCAATTATAAATATAGTAAATATGGTGAGAAAGTCCGGATCAAGTGGTCTTTGTTCGGGTTTTTTATTCGGATTTTTGGCGTGCTTTTAAAACTCACTCCTTTTTTTAAGAAAGGTTTTGAAAATGCTCAAAATATAGTTTTAAACAAAGTTGATCTATGTTTTGATGATCTACCTGAGGATTTTGAAGGATACACAATTTTGCATATGACAGATCTTCATCTTGACTCTCTCCCGGGAATGGATAAAACAATTTGTGAAAAAATTAACACACTGGAAGTGGATTTATGCGTCCTGACAGGAGATTACCGGGAAGGTACAACAGGGAGTTTTAAAAAAATACTTGGCCCTCTACATCGTATAGTTGCAAGTATTCAGCAAAAGGATGGAATCCTGGCTGTTTTGGGTAATCACGATACTTGCTCTATGGTTGAATCCTTTGAGATGGCCGGTATTACAATGCTGGTCAACGAAACCCTTGATATTGATCGTGGCGACAGCCGGATCTCAGTAACAGGGCTGGATGATCCATATTATTACTATACGGATAAATCTTTACGGGCTTTGGAAGAATCCTCAAAAGGATTTAAAATTGTTTTGGTTCATGCACCATCCATGTTTGATATAGCTTCTGATAATGGTTATAGCCTTTATCTTACCGGTCATACCCATGGAGGCCAGATCTGTCTTCCCCGTGGAATCCCCGTGATTCTGCATCTTCGCCACGGGAAAAAATATTACCGGGGCATCTGGCATCATAGTAAAATGACAGGCTACACGGGTCAGGGAGTCGGGGTTGTGGGGATTCCAGTTAGATTCAATACTCAGAGTGAAATTACATTGTTGCGGTTGCACGGGAAAAAATAAAAAGATGGAATATTAAAACATTAAATGACCGCTCTGTGTTTTTTAATATAAAAGTTCGTTCATGTAAAATTAATTTTTTTAAAGTCTATCATAGAAAAAGGTTGCATTTTTATGTATTGTTATTACAATGGTTATAACAAAGGAGGTCTGAAATGATAGAGCTAAAAGTTAGAAAAATAGGTAATTCTCTCGGTGTGGTGTTGCCAAAAGAATCCTTGGCAAGGCTTAAAGTCAAAGAAGGCGAGATCCTTTATTTTACTGAGACACCAGATGGAAGCTACCGTTTAACGGGATACAACGAAAATTTTTCCAGACAGGTTTTGGAGGCTGAAAAAATAATGCAACAGGATAAGGACCTTCTTCGGGAACTTTCAAAAAGATGATTTCGTGGATCGAACTGGACACGGTTCTTGTGATCCATGATATGCAGATTGAAGCGCATGGCGGCGCACCAGGTGTCAGAGATATTGGTTTAATAGAAAGTGCACTGGCAAGACCACAGAATTTATTGCACTATGGGAACCCCGGTGTAGTTGAACTTGCTGCTGCATACGGTTTTGCGCTGGCCAGAAACCATGGATTTGTTGATGGTAACAAACGGACTGCATATGTTGTGACCCGGCTTTTTTTACGTTTGCATGGAATGGATTTTATTGCCAGCCCCGTAGAAAGGGTATTGGCTTTTGAACAATTGGGTAAAGGTGACTTTTCTGCCGAAGATTTTACTCAATGGGTGAAAAAGAATGTCGGTTAATAAAATCAGATCATTGTTCAGAAAAGATTGCCATTTCAGTGGTTTAGGTAGATTTTTAAAAATTGATTCTACCTGTTCTATAAATTTATAAAACAGGCCATCCGCCTCCTTAGAAACCATGGACCCTCTATCCTTGCTAACCCTTATAGAATCTATCTTTGACAGCAATTTATGTACCCTTTCAAGAGCTGTTTTCCCTACCGTCAAACACTTAATGTGTATGAAACGCTTCTGAATCCAAGACAAAAACAGGCAAACTAAAAAGTAGGCGTATGCGCTTAATCTCGCTTACCACAATTCCTTGAGACGTTTTTGCAGCAGCAATGCATGATGCTTCACCGATCCTTTTTGTCCAGGTAACCATCGATCTTGGCACCTGCTGCTATACCTCGTAAATCATCAAGAGATGCCTGGTGGGGTATAAGGATGAGCATCCCGTCTTTTTCTATGATAGTCAGCTTTTGCTTTGGCTTAAGGTTTAGATGCTCTCTAACCGGTTTGGGGATGACCACTTGATATTTGCTTGATATTGTTGTTTTCATTGCATTCTCCTTATTGACTATCAATACCACTATTGTGGGAATCTTGTGAGGGGAAGTCAAGTTTAAACTTTGAAAAGGGATGCCTTTAAAATTAGAAAACTAAAATCGAATTGGAGAAAAATTTTATTGGAAACTTGACATATTGTATATACGATTGTATATATTACATAAAGCTAATAAAAAATTGAACTGGGATTATGAAAATAGAGTGGAATGAGAACAAGCGCAGGATCAATATACAGAAACACGGCATAGATTTTCAAGACCTTGTTTCAGTATTTGATAAACCAATATTAGCCAAAATTGATGACCGTCTCGATTATCAAGAAACAAGAACGATAGCTTTAGGTGAATTGCAAGATACAGTTATTGTTTTTGTTTATGCGGAAAAAAGTAGAGAGATTATTAGAATAATTTCAGCGAGAAAGGCGACCAAAAATGAAAGCAAAATCTATCATAAAAAAGTCTATGAATAAGGAGAATATTGATTTTTCTGATATTCCAGAGACGACAGACGATTTTTGGAATGATGCAAAAGTGATTATGCCTGAAAAAAAGATCAGTATATCTATTCGTTTAGATTCTGATATTTTGTCTTTTTTTAAAGAACAAGGGCGTGGGTATCAGTCTAAAATCAATGCTGTTTTGCGCTCATATATTGACAATCATCCAAATGCTTAATGGATTGCATTCCTGACAAATCAGTATTTGGCGGATTTGGCAATATTGCCATTTCCGCCAAATGGTCACGAATCGCTCTATTTATCGGAAATACAAATCCTGGTATTTCCGATAAATGGTCTGTTCACTATTTTTTATCCAACACCCTTTGAATGGTCTGGGCTGTTTCCCTTACCATTTAGCCAAAATGCCGGTTATGGCAAAATGGCTGAATAGATTTATCGAAAGATTTTGGCAAAACCTGAAGGCCACGCGTAAACATCAAGATCATATGTTGTTGATTGGGCCATAGCGAAATCCGTGAACTTGGCCTTGTTGCATCATCTTCAATATCATTGTTCAGCGTTCGCTGGATAATACCGGTCCCGGATCGGCTTCCACGATTGAAATTCGGACAATTTCAGCCGATACCTGGCCACGCTTCCCTCGTGCAGGCGCTGCAATGCATCCGCTGCTATTTTGTTGAAGGCTTCCCTGTCATTTGCAGGTACCAGTTCATATGCCAGTTGTTGAATATTCTTAGCTGATGGCTCCTGGCGGCCCTGGACAATTGCCTGTATGACCAGAATCAATGTCTCCCGATAGCGTATACGCAGAGGATCAGGGTCAGCCATGGTTTTAGTGACTGAGAGGTAATGCTGGCACGATACGCGACATGAGCACTTCTCCTTGAGAAATTTGCGCAAAACAAATTTATACGCCATTTATAGTGGCGTGCGACAGTAAAGAGTGACACTAATATGTCACGCTTTTATGTCACACGTCAATGGTTATATCCAAGCCTTCCTCTCTTATACTCTTGATATCTTCTATCCATCTCTTTTTTTTGCCATTCCGACATAGGGAGTTCGGAATTGCTGGTGGCAATCGAATTCCAGACGTCTTCAACAAGCAGCAATTTGTGCACCCTTCAAGGGGTGTTTTGCCTACCATCAAACACTTAGGGCTCGCTTTAAAATAGTGGACATGGCGGGTAGTTGGTTTGCTTGAATAAAGTGGTTATTGCAAGCTTAATTGTTAAACCAGGATTGGGTCCGTTTGCAAAATCCCACGAGCATCAACATGACCGGAACTTCGATCAAAACTCCCACAACTGTGGCAAGTGCTGCACCCGAGGAAAGCCCGAACAGCATAACAGAAGTGGCAATCGCCACTTCAAAGTGGTTGGATGCACCGATCATGGCTGCGGGAGCTGCATCTTCATATTTCAGATTCAATAGTTTGGCAGCACCATAGCCAAGAGCAAAAATAAAAATCGTCTGGATAAAAAGCGGAATAGCAATCCATAAAATCGTCAGCGGGTTTGCTGTGATAACCTCGCCCTTAAAGCTGAACAACAGAACCAGGGTTAAAAGAAGTGCGCCGATGGTAACCGGTGTCAGGACTCCTAAAAATTTTTCCTTGAACCAGGTGTCGCCCTTGACGTCAATAATCCATTTTCGGGAAAGATAACCTGCAACCAGAGGAAGGGCTACATAGATGGTAACAGATAAAAGCAATGCCTGCCATGGGATGGGAAGTTTTCCTACGCCCAGCAGAAAACCGCCTAAAATACCGTATAAAAAAAGCATGGTAAGGGAGTTTATGGCAACCATTACAAGTGTCAGACCGTCATTCCCGCGGGAAAGGTATCCCCAGACCAGGACCATTGCCGTGCAAGGGGCAATCCCCAGGAGAATACATCCTGCAAAGTAACTTCGCCATAAGGGGATCTGCAGCATTTTTATACCTTCCTGCAAAACAACTATCCCTGCACCATGGTGTGCTCCCACTGGCAGATCAAGACCAAAGGGCATTTTGACGAGATCAATCGCGTCAACTCCGATAAAGGATTTCAGCAAAAAACCAAGAAAAAATATTGAAATGGCATACATGGTAAAGGGTTTGATGCACCAATTGATAAAAAGAGTTAGAAAAACCGGTTTCCCACTTTTACCGGCCTTTACGACCGAGGCGAAATCAATTTTTACCATGATGGGATACATCATAAAAAAAAGACAGACAGCAATGGGGATGGATACCACTGGTGCGCCACCTACATTGATCGACATGCCATCCAGGGTTTTGGCAAGATCAGGAGCAATTTTACCTAACAGGATTCCACCAATGATACACAATCCAATCCACACTGTCAGATACCGTTCAAAGATACTGGTCATTTTTCGGTCATCTGCAGCATTATTTTCCTGAGCCATTTTTTATTCCTCCTATTTTTCAAGATTGCCCGGCAATCCTTCAACAAAACATTTTATTTCATCCCTGACCCTGCGGTAACAATCCAGTTGCTCTTTCTTTGTTCATTTTAGCCAATGAACAACGGGTTCAAATAAAAGATCTTCGGTATTCATCCGAAAATATACCCAGCGACCTTGTCAGGTCAATGACATTTATTATAAAAAAACTTGACAGGGACTTTCCATATCGTTATATTCATTTTTAACGATATATACTTTTGTTTAAAATATAGGGAGATCCATAGGAGGCATAATGAAATTAACAACCACAAGTACCATCGATAATGGAAAAAAAATAAACCTGATGATGATGTTCAATCTTATTATAGGGGGATCAGCGCTTTATCTGTGGTGGACTATTTACCACTTTCTTCCCAAGGTATCCTCATGGCTGACATACAGCCTGTTGCCCATCAAGGATGGGTCGCATCTCGGGTCTTCAGTGGAATTTTTTCTTTATGATACTCCCAAAGTGATGATGCTTTTGTTTTTGGTTGTCTTTGGGGTCGGCATTATTAGAAGCTTTTTTACGCCGGAAAAAACCCGGGCATTTTTGTCCGGTAAAAGCGAATTTGCCGGTAATATCCTGGCTGCCCTTCTAGGCATTATCACCCCTTTTTGTTCCTGCTCGGCAGTCCCCTTGTTTATCGGGTTTGTAACAACTGGAGTGCCTCTGGGGGTAACCTTTTCCTTTTTGATTGCAGCGCCCATGGTCAACGAGATTGCTTTGGGGCTTTTGTACGGACTGCTGGGTTGGAAAGTGGCAGCTATTTATCTGGGAACCGGTCTTTTTATAGCAATTGGTGCAGGGTGGGTTATTGGCAGAATGAAAATGGAACACCATATTGAAGACTGGGTAACTGAAACAAATGCAGCAGGTGTTTCCATGGAAGAAGAAAAACTGAACTGGAATGATCGCTTTGTATATGGCTGGGATGCGGTCAAGGAAATTATCGGTCGTGTCTGGATATATGTAATCTTAGGCATCGCTGTCGGCGCTGGTATCCACGGGTTTGTACCGGAAGGTGTCATGGCATCTATCATGGGTAAGGGCTCCTGGTGGTCTGTGCCTCTGTCAGTTGTTATTGGGGTTCCCATGTATTCCAATGCAGCCGGTATTATCCCCATTGTTGAGGCTCTGCTTGGAAAAGGAGCCGCCCTTGGAACAGTGCTGGCATTCATGATGAGTGTTATTGCCCTGTCTTTACCAGAAATTGTAATCTTAAGAAAAGTGCTCAAGCCCAGACTGATTGCCACATTTATCGGTGTTGTCGCAAGCGGCATCCTGTTGGTGGGTTATTTGTTTAATATGATTATTTAACCATAAATATAAATTAACTTTTAGGAGATTAACATGGAAATTAAAATTCTTGGACCCGGATGTGCTAAATGCAATAAAACCGAAAAACTGGTTCGGGAGGCCATAGATGAAACCGGTGTGGATGCCAGTATTGAGAAGGTATCGGACATGATGCAGATCGCTTCCTACGGTGTATTTGGTACTCCGTCCGTCATCATTGACAATGTCGTAAAATGTACGGGCAAAGTACCCAAAAAAAACGATATCAAAGCCTGGCTTACCAAATAGGAGGGGCCTGGAGACAACAGATATTCTTTCTTAAACTGAATATATAAAAAAGAGATGAGCATGAAAGAATTTATAAAGGTAACAAAAGCGTTATCAGATCCCACCCGGGTTAAGATATTAAAAATGCTGCAAAAAAAAGTTTTGTGCGTGTGTGAGATTCAGTCTGCCCTGGACCGGGCCCAGTCCACCATCAGCAAGCATTTGAAAATACTTGAGGATGCAGGTCTGATCACCTTTCAAAAAGACGGTTTATGGGTGAATTATGATCTGGCGGATGGCACCCAGAGCCCCTATGCAGCAAGTTTGATCGGGAATATGCGTCACTGGCTGGAGGATGATCCAGAAATTAGTGATATCATGGCAAAATTGCCCTCAATTGACAGGAAAGATATCATAAGATAGGAAACCCTTTTGAAAGGGAGTAGTATTTTTTTGTGCTCAATGTATCTATAAATATCTATGTAATAATATAAAGTGAGGTAGAAGAATGGAACAGATTTTGAAAAACTTTACCCTGGATTTTTTTGGCAAAGGAAAACACAAAATATCGCCCGCAGCATTTTTCGAATTGGATGATGTAGTTTTCCTGGATGTCAGGTCAAAAGAAGAGGCGGACTCTCTATCCATTGAACTGAAACATCATGATAATGTGCAATGTATGGCTATACCCATCAACGAAGCGCCCGATAGACTGCTCGAAATTCCAAAAGAGAAATCTATTGGTGTTTTTTGTCCCTCAAATGTCAGATCAGCTATGGTCTACGCGTTTTTGCTGTCAAAGGGATTTTCAGATGTCCGTATTCTTGAAGGTGGATATCCAGGTTTAACAGCAGCTCTGATGCCGGGAAAAATACTCCAGGTTGTTCAAGCTGCTGAATATCTTAAGGCGTAATTGTCAGGAGATAAACATGTTCCTTGTAGGCATACTTATTTTCATGGTGGCCGTCCTGATGACCATGGTTGGCAAGGGTGGCGGCAATTTTTATGTTGTTATTCTGGCAATGGCGGGTATCCCCATGTATCAGGCAGCAACAACAGGACAGTTTATTCTTTTTGCCGCTTCAATTGCTGCAATGGTTATTTTTCATAAAAACAAATCCCTATCCTGGACACTGGCACTCTTAATCGGTAGCATTACAGCTGTTTCAGCTCTTGTGGGTGGATATTTCTCCCATCTTTTCAGTGGATTTGCACTGAAATTGATTTTTGCTTTCATGCTGTTTGCAGCCGGGGCTGTCATGCTTATCCCTGTGAAAAAAGACCCCGGTGGAATCCAAACGAAGCGATTTGGAACGATTGAAATCACCATCGGTGGCCAGCAGTATGGAATAAATTTATGGATTGTATTACCCGTAACCTTGTTGACCGGTTTTGGCTCCGGTATGGTCGGCGTATCCGGCGGATCTTTTCTGGTTCCGCTCATGGTCCTGGCCTGCAGCATTCCCATGCATATGGCGGTTGGAACGGCATCCACTCTGATTGCTGCCACTGCCTTCATGGGATTTTCCGGACATGCCATTCAAGGAGATTTTAATCCGGCATGGGCGGTTCCACTGGCTTTTATAACAATTGCAGGCGGTGCAATTGGTGGTAAATTCGCCCTGAAAACAAAACCCAGGCATCTTAAAAAACTGTTTGCCTACACCAATTGGCTGGCTGCCGTGTTTATGGTGATCAATGCTCTTCAAGCGAACAAAATTATATAATAGAGGTTAAAAAAATGTCTGATGATTGTTGCTCTAATGTTAAAAAATGGTCGAATAATTATGTGGATGCCAACAAAAAGGAAAAAATAATGAAACAGATTATAAAAAAGTGGAATTTTTTAATTATCATTCTGATGCTGTCTTTTTCGACTGGCGCTTTTGCTGAGGAGTTTTCAAATCTTCCTGTTAAAGGACACGTAACCATGATTGATCTGGGAGCAAAAAAATGCATTCCCTGCAAAATGATGGCCCCTATTATGGAAAAGATGGAAAAAGTCTATGAAGGGAAAGCCCATATTGTTTTTATTGATGTCTGGGAAAACCGGGATCAGGCCCCAAGATTCAAGATAAGAGCGATACCCACCCAGCTTTTTTTTAATGAAAAAGGAGAAGAAGTATACCGGCATGTTGGATTTTTAGACGAAAAATCCATTGTTGAGCAGATGACAAAAATGGGAGTTGAAAAACCGGATTCAGGCGGGAAGGGGTAAGTATCATGCTTGACACACTTTTTTTGACTGTAAATCAGTGGATTGCCGGGGGCACTATGCTGGCAGCTGCAGGCTGTTTTGTCTGGGGAATGGTCAGCGTGCTTTTCAGTCCCTGCCATATGGCGTCCATCCCGTTGATTGTAGGTTATGTCGGGGGGCAGGATAAAATGGTGAACCCAAGTCAGGCAGGGCTTTATTCCGTTCTCTTTACTCTGGGTTTGTTTTTGACCATTGCCATTATCGGCATTATATGTGCCCTTTTAGGAAGAATGCTGGGGGATGTGGGAAATTACTGGCAGATTTTGATCGGCGCCATCTTGATCTGGGTGGCACTGGGTATGCTGGGTGTGGAAAAATGTTCCATGTCCGGCAGTCTTCTATACCGGCTCAAGGTAAAAGGGCTGACTGGTGCCTTTGTCCTGGGGCTTGCCTATGGCATTTTATCAGGGTCCTGCACCTTTGGGTTCATCGCTCCGATTCTGGCCGTCATCACCGTCCAGGAACAAGTGATGACCGGTATTGTCCTGATTGTTCTCTTTGGTCTTGGCCACTGCCTGCCCATTTTCATCGCCGGCAGTTCAGTCGCTGCTGTTAGAAAACTGATGGAAAACACGGCCTGGCAGGGCGCAGGTATGTGGTTCAGGAAAGGTGCCGGTACCCTGGTCGGTCTTTTGGGTATTTATTTTATCATTTATCCATTTGTTACGACCTGATATAACACCATAAAAGGAAAAATATGAATGCTTGAAAATCCATATGTTTTTAAAATCCAAAGATATTCCATCCATGATGGGCCCGGAATCAGAACCACGCTCTTTTTTTGCGGCTGTCCCTTGTCCTGCTGCTGGTGCCATAACCCGGAAAGTCAGGCAATGCCTTTGAAAATCAACATGGAAGATATTGACAGGGTTGCTGCCGTTTTGATGGAAGAGATAGAAAAAGATCTTATTTTTTACGATGATTCAGGCGGTGGTGTAACATTTTCCGGTGGGGAACCCTTGTGCCAGCCTCAATTATTATTCAGGCTTCTGGACCTATGCCGGGAAAAAGAAATTCATACTTGTGTGGATACTTCAGGGTATGGTGAAGCTAATGTCCTTTTAAAGACTGCTCAAAAAACAGATTTAATCCTTTATGATATTAAATTGATAGATGATAAAGCACACAAAAAATATACGGGGAAGAGCGTTGGCCCTGTCCTGGATAATTTAAAACAATTGTCAAAACAAAAGGCCATTGTCAGGTTGCGGTTTCCCCTCATCCCTAAGATGACAGATACAGATAAAAATATTGAAAGGGTGATGGCTTTTTTAAACGAAAATACCATTTACCGGGATATCCATATCCTGCCTTTTCATAAGGCAGGGGAAGGCAAATATGAGGCATTGAATATAATAAATTATATGAAAGATATACTGCCACCGAGCGATGAGAGGGTAGTAAAAGTAAAAGAACAATTTGAGTCCAGAGGATTCAGTGTAACCCTGGGCGGATAAAATAATGCCAGATAATAAAATGCCGGATAAAATAATGGTGGATAAAATAATGGTGGATAAAAAAATGAATTCAAGAATAGAAAGCTTAAGAAAAAAGACCCGGGATAAAAAGGTGACCATATCCCATGAAAGGGCTGACCTTGTTACCGATTTTTATAAAACCCATGTCAGCATGGATAAATCCATCCCCGTTCAAAGGGCATTGTGTCTGAAACATATTCTTGAAAATAAAAAAATATTTATTGATGACAATGAACTGATTGTTGGAGAACGGGGACCTGAACCAAAAGCCGTTCCCACATATCCTGAAATCTGTTTGCACTCTCTGGCTGATCTTGAGATTTTGGATTCAAGACCCAAAGTTTCTTATAAAGTTTCCCGGGAAACAAAGAAAATTTATGAGGAAAAGATTATCCCTTTCTGGAAGGGCAGAACCATAAGGGAAAAGATATTTTCTGCCATGGAGGATCCATGGATTGATTCTTTTAATGCCGGGATTTTTACCGAGTTCCAGGAACAGCGATCCCCAGGCCACACTGCCGGAGGGGATTTGATTTATCAGAAAGGATTCAATGATTTAAAGAAAGATATTGAGCAATGTCTTGGGGGCATTGATTTTTTTGAGGATAAGGATGGCCTTGCAAAACAGGAGGTCTTAACCTCCCTTGATATAGCAGCGGATGCCCTGATTATTTTTGCCAACCGCCATGCAGATGAACTGGAACAAAGGGCAAAGGATGAAACTAATTCCAAGCGGAAAACAGAACTTGAAAATATGGCCCGCATTTGCCAAAGGGTGCCTGCCAATAAGCCTGAAACATTTCACGAGGCCTTGCAGTATTATTGGTTTGTGCATGTGGGGATCATAACGGAACTAAACCCCTGGGATGCCTATAACCCGGGCAGGTTTGATCAGAATCTGTACCCTTTTTATAAAAAAGATATTGAAAATGGAACAATCACCAGGGAACAAGCAAAGGAGCTGCTGTGCTGTTTCTGGATAAAGTTCCATAACCATCCAGCCCCTCCAAAGGTGGGCATAACGGCCAGGGAAAGCAATACCTATGTTGATTTCTGCCTGATCAACCTTGGTGGTGTCACAAAGGATAATAAGGATGGTGTTAATGAATTGACCTATCTGGTTCTTGATGTGATTGAAGAAATGAGGCTTTTGCAGCCAAGTTCCATGATCCAGGTGTCCAGGAAAAACCCGGACAGGTTTATCAAACGGGCATTAAAGATTATTGCCACGGGATTTGGTCAGCCCTCAGTGTTTAATACTGATGCCATTGTCCAGGAGATGAGTCTTCATGGCAAATCCATAGAAGATGCCAGAATGGCAGGTGCTTCCGGTTGTGTGGAAGCAGGCGCTTTTGGAAAGGAATGTTATATTTTGACAGGCTATTTTAATCTTCCCAAAATCCTGGAAATCACTCTTTACAATGGCTTTGATCCTTTGACAAAAAAGCAGATCGGTCTTAAAACAGGAGACCCGGAAAGTTTTGAAATATTTGACGACCTCTTTTGCGCTTATAAAAACCAATTGGAACATTTTGTTAATATCAAGATCAAGGGCAACAATATCATTGAACAGATTAACGCAAAATATATGCCAGTACCCTTGTTGTCCCTTGTCACGGAGGACTGTATTAAAAATGCAAAGGATTATAACCAGGGCGGGGCAAGATATAATACATCCTATATCCAGGGTGTTGGAATGGGGACCATAACAGATTGTTTTTCATCACTGAAATATAATGTATATGATAACAAGCGGTTTTCCATGGAAAAACTGCTGGATGCTTTGAAAAAAGACTTCAAACAAAACGATGTTCTTCTTCATCAATTGGACCAGGCACCCAAATATGGCAATGATGACGATTATGCAGATGATATACTTAGAATGGTTTTTCATGCATTCCATGGTTTGGTGACGGGCCGCTCCAATGCAAAAGGAGGGGTTCACAGGATTAATCTGTTGCCCACCACCTGTCATGTTTACTTTGGCGAAATCACGGGTGCCCTGCCCGATGGAAGAAAAAAGGGACTCCCGCTTTCCGAAGGAATATCTCCGGTCCAGGGTGCAGACAGGAAAGGCCCAACGGCCGTGTTAAAATCTGCAGCCAAGATCGATCATTTAAAAACAGGCGGAACCCTTTTGAATCAAAAATTTCTGCCTGATTTTTTTAAAGAGGAAAAAGGAGTTCAGGCTCTTTTGCATTTGATCCGGTCTTATTTTAAAATGGATGGTCATCATGTGCAATTTAATGTGGTGTCTGAAAAAACATTAAGACAAGCTCAAAAGCATCCGGAAAACTATCAGGACCTGATTGTCAGAGTTGCAGGATATTCAGATTATTTTGTGGATCTTACTAAGGCCCTGCAGGAAGAAATTATAATGAGAACAGCACACACGCTACATTAGACCCCAACGCAGTAATCGGGAAAATTGGCGGTTTTCGGTTGGCACTAAATAAAAAAGCAGGCTGCAAAGTGCCCCTTTTCATATTCGATAAATTCAGGTTCCTTCTGGGAACAGATATCCTGGCGTTTGGGACACCGGGTATGAAACCTGCAACCCGTTGGCGGGTTGATGGGGCTTGGCACATCCCCTATCAATGGCTGTATTTTTCTTTTAAAATTGGGGTCAGGAATGGGTGAAGAAGCTAAAAGAGCATTGGTGTAAGGGTGTAAAGGATTTTTATACAATTCCCCAGATTCGGCAAATTCAACGATTTTACCAAGATACATGACAGCGACTCTGTCAGAGATATATTCCACCACAGGCAGATCATGGGAAATGAACAGATATGTCAGATTGAATTGTTCCTGAAGGTCTTTTAACAAATTGATCACCTGGGCCTGGATGGAGACATCAAGGGCTGAAACGGCTTCATCACATACAATAAATTCAGGTTTCAGGGCAATGGCCCTGGCAATACCTATTCTCTGCCGCTGCCCACCGGAAAACTGGTGGGGATACCTTCGCATGTGTTCCCTTCCAAGTCCTACAGTTTCCAGTATTTCAATCACGGAATTGTCCCTTTGAGCCCTGCTTTTCATCCCATGGACCAGGAGGGGTTCGCCAATGATCTGTGAAATTGATTTTCGCGGGTTAAGGGAGGAAAAAGGATCTTGAAAAATGATTTGCATTTTTTTTCTTAAGTGGCGCATGGCCTTGGGTTCCAGGTCATCGATTGCCTGGTCCTGAAAAAATACTTTACCTGATGTAGGTTCTTCCAGTCTTAAAATCGTTCTGCCAAGTGTTGACTTGCCACACCCTGATTCTCCCACAAGTCCCAGGGTCTCGCCTTGTTGAATGGTCAGGCTGACGTTGTCCACTGCTTTTACCGAGGCAACTTCCTTCATTAAGATACCGCCCCTGATGGGATAATACTTAACCAGGTTTTCAACTCTGATTAATATTTTTGAATGATTAGCATCAAGCATACTTTAAACACCGTACCATATGATTTTTACTTATATTACAGATCTGAGGACTTGTGGTCATGCAGTCCTTGAAAACATCCGGGCAACGATTTGAAAAATAGCATCCCTGGGGAAGATTGAATAATGATGGAACCGAACCTTTTATGGTCTGCAGCCTGTCCATGCCCATATTTTTGCCCAGAACAGGTATGGACCTCATCAACCCTATGGTATAGGGATGCCTGGGATTTTCAAATAAAGTTTTTACATCGGCGTATTCAACGATTTTTCCTGCATACATGACGGCCACCATCTGGGCCATTTCCGCAATCACCCCAAGGTCATGGGTAATAAATAAAATAGCAGCGCCTGTTTCAGCTTTCAACCGGTTCATCAGGTCAAGTATCTGGGCCTGTATGGTCACATCCAAAGCTGTGGTTGGTTCATCGGCAATCATAAGTCTGGGGTTACATGCCAGCGCCATTGCAATCATGACTCTCTGGCGCATACCGCCGCTCATCTGGTGGGGATATTCATGGGGCCTTTTTTCCGGATCAGGAATTCCAACCTTTTTGAACATCTCAACAACCCGGTTCTTTAATTCCTTTTTGGAAATATCTGTATGAAGTTCAATGACTTCTGAAACCTGGTCTCCCACAGTGAAAACCGGGTTCAAAGAGGTCATGGGTTCCTGAAATATCATACTGATCCTATTCCCCCTGACTTTTCTCATCTGTTTTTCACTTGCTTTTACCAGATCTTTTCCTTCAAACAGAATTTTTCCGCCCACAATTTTTCCCGGAGGCTGTGGGATCAGTCTCATGATGGAATGGGCGGTCACACTTTTTCCGCATCCTGATTCTCCTACCAATCCCAAGGTCTGGCCCGGGGCAATTGTGATGCTGATATTATCAACAGCCTTGGCAGTCCAGTCCCTGACAAAAAAATGGGTTCTCAGTTCTATTATATCAAGTAGATTGTCGTTGCCCATTTTTAATCCCTCATACGGGGATCAAGTGCATCCCTTAATCCATCACCCAGCAGGTTGAATCCCAAAACTGCAAATAAAATAGCAAGTCCCGGCAGGGTCATAACCCAAGACGCTCTTAAAATCAATGATCTGCTCTGGGCAATCATTGCACCCCATTCAGGTGTGGGGGGCTGGGCACCCAGGCCCAGAAAGCTTAATGCGGCGGCATCAAGAATGGCACTGGCAAAATTTAAGGTTGTCTGGACAATGAGGGGGCCCATGCAATTGGGAAGAATGGCAAGAAAAATAATTCTGAATTCACTTGCCCCGATGGCCCTGGCAGCAGTTACATAGTCTTTCTCACATTCTTCAAGAACACTCCCCCTGACAATTCTTGCAAATCTGGGGACATAGGTTATTCCAATGGCAATCATGGCATTTTTCAGACTTGGGCCAAGATAGGCAACAATCACGATGGCCAGAAGAATATAGGGAAAGGAAAGAATAATATCCATGAGGCGCATGACAATGTTATCTATCCATCCTTTTTTATATCCGGAAATAGCACCGATCAGGGTGCCGAAAAAGAAGGCAAGACTAACGCTTATGACAGATACCATAAGTGAGATTCTGGCTCCATAAATCAATCTTGAAAGTATGTCCCGTCCCAGGTCATCAGTACCCAGATAATTTTTGGTAGTGCCGCCTTTGTACCAGAAAGGTGGTTTGAGCTGGTCATAAAGGGAGGTTTCAATTGGGTCATGGGGACTGATATAAGGGGCAAATATAGCAACCAGGATGAAAACAACAATAATAATCAGACCGGCAATAGCTGTTTTATTCCTCCACAACTGACTGAGCTGTTCCAGCATGGGATGCCGGTCCAAGGGGTTTCCATTTATTTTTTTCTTGTTCATAAACCTTACTTTTGGATTATTTGATACTGATTTTAGGATTTATTACGGCATAGAGCAGATCAACAAACAGGTTGATCACAATAAAGATGGTGGCAATAATCAATGTGCCGCCCTGGATAACCATGTAGTCCCTCTGCATGACCGCATCATACATCCACTTGCCCACTCCGGGCCATGCAAAAATAGTCTCAGTTAAGATAGCACCGCACAAAAGTACGCCAAACTGAAGGCCTATGGTGGTGACAACGGGAATCAATGCATTCCTCAAAGCATGTTTGTAAACCACTTTGAATTTGGAAAGTCCTTTGGCCATTGCCGTTTTAATATAGTCCTGTTTTAAGACCTCAAGCATGCTTGATCGTGTCATCCTGGCAATAATTGCCGTGGGAATGGTACTTAAAGTCACAGCCGGCATGATCAAATGCCAGATAGAATCCTTGAGCGCCACCCAGTTTTTAGTGATAATGGAATCTAGTACATAGAAATTTGTTACGACGTCCAGGTCGATCAAAACACTCAAGCGGCCGGAAATGGGCAGCCATCCTAAATTGACAGAAAATATCAACATGAGCACCAGGCCCAGCCAGAATATGGGCATGCTGACCCCTGTCAAGGCGCCGAGCATGCTCAGGTAGTCAAATATGGAATACTGCTTTGTGGCGGAAATAATCCCCAATATGATTCCCACAAAACAGGAGATAAACAAGGCACACACAGACAATTCCAGGGTTGCAGGAAATCTATGTTTGATCTCAGTCCAGACCTTTTGCCTTGTAAATATGGTTTCGCCAAGATCTCCTTTCATCAGCCGTTTCATGAACATGCCATACTGCACATGAAGCGGTTTATTCAACCCAAGGTGTTCCCTGACTTGATGCAGGGATTCTTCTGTTGCCCTTTCCCCAAGCATCAGTTCGGCTGGATCACCCGGGGTGAGACGAAGCATGAAAAAGACGATCAATGACACGCCTAGAAGTGTTGGAACAAGAATAAAAATACGTCTGATAATATAAGCTAACATAATGTTACGATGCTGTGTTTTAAAAGGGAAAGAGCTCTGTAAGCTCTTTCCCTTTTTTCAGGTGTTTATTTAAATGACACGTTTTTCAATCTCACACTTCCCGTTGGATGAAGTTTGAAATTCACGACATTTTTAGTGGTGGGCCAGATAACTGTTGAATGGGCAATGGGAATGGTTCCCACTTCATCAAAAATAACCTGGAGAGCTCTTTCATAGATTGTAGTACGTTCTGCCTGATCAATTGTGATTTTACCCTTGATCATCAAATCGTGGTATTCAGCGTTATGCCACTGGGTTCTGATGGAAGGAGAGGCAAGGCCATCAAAAAGAACAGCAAGGAAATTGTCTGGATCACCATTGTCACCGGTCCATCCAAGCTGGAACAGATCCATGTCATCGGGCTGCTCACGTTGTTTTTTGAGGTATGTACCCCAGTCATAGCTGACAATCCTTGCCTGGATACCGAT
>CAYWGN010000057.1:1727-22213 GCA_964457495.1 uncultured Desulfobacula sp. | reverse complement strand
GACCCCGTCTGCTATTCTTCAATAAGCCAACAAGCCAAGCCTGACCCCGCTAAAGGACACAGGTGCTGTCCTGCACCTCATACTCAGGGACGATTTCCTTCATTTTACACCGGATGCCAGGGACGTCGTGCTCAAGTGCTACTGTATAAAGGTCATGGAGCTGATCCTGCAGATATTTCTGGAACCCTTTCTGGCTGCCAAACCCGTTCCACTCTTTATGGGCTTTTAACACCATGATTTTCTCATGCAGGGTGGGCACAATCCCTTCATCCTCTGTGATGAGCTCCTCATACAGTTTCTCCCCCTGGCGAAGCCCTGTGAACCGCACCTCAATATCCTTGTCCGGCTCCTTGCCCGACAGCCGGATCAGATCCCGGGCCATGTCCACAATCCTGATGGAGGTGCCCATATCCAGGATAAAGGTTTCCCCGCCTTCTCCCAGGGCACCTGCCTGGAGGATCAACTGGGATGCCTCGGGAATGGTCATGAAATACCTTGTCACCTCGGGATGGGTCACAGTAACAGGCCCCCCCCGCTCAATCTGCTCGCGAAACAAAGGAATAACAGACCCGGAAGATCCCACAACATTACCGAACCGGACGGCCATCATATGGGTTCCATTGCCCACATAACTGTGCATCAACAGCTCACACACCCTTTTGGACGCGCCCATGATGTTGGTCGGCCGCACAGCCTTGTCAGTGGAGACCAGCACAAAATGACCGACTCCATACGCCAAAGCCTTTTCCAGCATCACCTGGGTGCCCCGGATATTGTTGGATACGGCCTGCCAGGGGTTGCGCTCCAGCATGGGGACATGTTTGTATGCCGCCGCATGGAAGATTACCTGGGGCTCATATCGCCGCATCACCTTGTCAATGAGCTCCTCATCCTGGATCTGACCCAGTACTATACTGTACTGCTGATACACTGCCTGGTGCGCAAGCTCCATCTGGAGACTGTAAAGGCCAGCCTCAGACACGTCCAAAAGGATCAGCTGCCTGGGCTGAAATCTGACAATCTGCCGGCACAGCTCACTGCCGATGCTGCCCCCGGCCCCCGTCACCAGGACGACCTTCTCATAAAGATATCCTGCAATCTTATCAGAGTCCAGGTCCACAGGTTTCCTGCGCAGAAGATCCTTATAATTTACATCCCGAAGCGTCTTCACACTGACACGGCCGTCAATGACCTCCCCCATGCCCGGCAGGGTCTTGAAGGGAAGGTCACAGGACTTGCACTCATCCACAACAGCCCGCATCTGCCTCCCCGTGGACGATGGCATGGCAATCAAAACTTCCAGGCCCTTGTACTTCTCCTTAATAGCACACAGCGCCTCTATCCCGCCCAGCACGGTAGCCCCGTGGATGGACCGTCCCTGTTTATTCATATCATCATCGCCAAACCCAATCACATGAAAATTAAATCTGGGGTTTTCAGTGAGCTCACGAAAAATTTTTTCACCGGCACTGCCGGCCCCGTAAATCAATACAGGAGTAAAACCATTATTGGATTTAAACAGCTGAAAACCGGAATTATTTTCACGACTCATCGTATACTCTTTAAAAATGAGTCTTATAAACAGCCGCATTCCACCGGAAAACAAAAAAGTCAGCCCGCCGTCAATAATGAACACAGCCCTGGAATAACCCTCAAATCGTTGCACCATAAGCATAATCACCATTAGCAGCAGGGTGGACAAGGCCGTAGCTTTACAAAGTTTCCACAGGTCGGAAATCCCTGCATACCGGAACATGCCACGGTAAAGTCCCAGAGAATAAAATGCCCCGGCCTTGACAATAAGAACAAGGGGCAGCAAAGAAAAAATCTGGGCAAGATCAGATTGAGCCAGGATGAACTCGAACCGGATAAGATAGGCAGAGCACAAAGCAGCAGAGAAAAAAATCAGATCAAGAAAAAAAACAATATAAAAATTATAATTTCTAAGTTGCACTAGCATAATCTATATTCCCTAAGGTTGGGGTCAGGCTTTTTTTATTGTCTGTTATTGGAACAATAACGACAATAAGGAAAGCCTGACCCCAGCCATTCCATTCTACACTTCAAAATAATCTCAATAACCCGATCCATGTCATGATCCGCCATTGCAGTCCCAGAAGGAAGACAAAGCCCCTGCTTAAAAAATTCTTCACTCACTGATCCGCCAACCATCCTTGCCTTATACCTTTTTTTCATTACACGACCTGGACATTCACCCGCCCCACAATCAAAGACCGGCTGAAGGTGCATGGGTTTCCATACGGGTCTTGATTCAATATTCTCGTTTTCCATGGCACGCTGAATAGTTTTAGAATCCACGCCAAAATCTTCCGGTTTTATAAGGAGGACGCTTAGCCATCGATTGCATTTTCCATGGGGAGATTCCGGCATGAATTCAATACCGGGTACATCCTTCAATGCACTTTGATAATATTCAAAAATTTCCCTTTTTCGACGTACACGCTCATCCAGAACTTTGAGTTGTCCTCTTCCAATACCAGCCAGCACATTACTCATCCTGTAGTTGTAGCCAATCTCGGAATGCTCATAATAGGAAAAAGGATCCCGTGCCTGCTGGGATAAAAACCGCGCACGATCGATTAATTCTTTGTCATCCGAGGCCACCATGCCCCCACCGGACGTGGTCATGATCTTGTTTCCATTAAATGAAAATATAGATGCCTTTGCGCCTTTACCGGCATGGACAACCTGTTTTGATTCTGATCCTGAGTTTAGTTTTCTATCATAGGTTGCCCCCATGGCTTCGGCAGCATCTATCACCACTGGCACCCCATATGACCTGCAAATATCAAAGATTTTGTCGTAATCTGCACACTGCCCATAAAGGTCCGTGGGGATAACCGCTTTTGGAAGTTTCCCCCGCCTTTTCCCTGCTTTTAGTTCTTCCGCCAGCAGGTCAGGATCCATATCCCATGATTCACGATCACAATCTACAAAGACCAAACTGCCACCAAGAAAAATGACAGGGCTGATACTGCCGATAAAGGTCAGAGAAGACCCGATCACCTCGTCCCCAGGCCCCACACCAAGTCCCTGAAGAGCCACATGCATGGCAGCAGTACCACTGGACAAAGCCACACAATGGTCAATGCCTGTGTACTCAGAGAATTCTTTTTCAAAGGCATCCACCTGGGGACCTAAAGGCGCTATGTAGTTGCTGATAAAAGCATCTTCAACAAATTGCTGTTCAAGGTTACCTAAATGAGGCGGGGAGAGGAAAATTCGATTATTATTCATGGTGTCTCAAATATTATTGAATTAAAGGTATTAAACAAAACTCACGGGAGATGATCTAATTGATAATTTTTTGCTATCAAACAGTTTTTGTAATGATTTTGGCAGGTATCCCTACTGCAGTAATATTATCCGATATATCCGTAGTTACAACTGCGCCAGCTCCAATAACTACATTGTTACCAACTTTTTTTTGGTTAATAATTTTTGCGCCAGTTCCCCAAAAAGTCGAATGTCCTATCACCACTTCACCAGAAATATTGCATGTCGGCATAAACGATGAAAAATCGCCAATTACAACCTCATGTCCAACAGTACAGGCTAAATTTAATATAACATGCTTACCAATCTCTATATTAGTGGTGATTATATTGCCTGCACAAATTATACATCCCTCGCCAATGTTTAAATACTCAGTTTTTCCCATAATAACGCTAGGATGAATAAGTGTTGGATATTTAATATTATTATTTGTTATTCTCTGCAGGATGGCCTTTTTTATCTTGGGAATACCTATCGATAGCACCAAATACAAATTACTATTCCAGGCATTAAGCGTCTTAATGTCACCTAACACAGGATAGCCATTAATCAATTCACCTTTTTTAATACTATCATCAAAAAAACCAATCAATTCCCATTTATTATATGCTAAATTGACATGTTCTATCAGCATGGCGACTTCCAAACCAAAACCCCCAGCACCAAAAATAGCTATTTGTCTAATTTTTTCTGGCATACAAATTATTTACCTCAAAGGTTCGATACAGTGTAAAATTTATTTATTGGTATTATAAGAATCAATAACAAAAGTTTAGCCGATTAACCAAAATGTTAAGACATTCATTCGAACATAGCTTAAACACAAAAGCTGACTCATTAAATTAAGGTTCAAACTCTCTCATTGTCGCTTCCCCATCAGCGCTAATCCCTTCACGCCTGAATACTTTCACAATCGTCAAAATAATAATCTTCAAATCCAGATAAAAGGATTGATTATCCACATACCACACGTCCAGCCGAAACTTCTCTTCCCAGGTAATGGCATTGCGGCCATTGATCTGGGCCCATCCCGTAACCCCGGGCCTGACCTCATGCCGCCTGGCCTGTTCCGGCGTATATCGCTCCAGATACTGTATGAGCAAAGGTCTAGGCCCGACAAGGCTCATGTCTCCTTTGAGCACATTAAACAGCTCAGGTAACTCGTCCAAAGATGTGGCACGAAGGAATCTGCACAAAGGGGTTAACCGTTCACAATCCGGAAGAAGAGACCCTTTTTTATCACAATCATTGGTCATAGTACGAAACTTAAACATATAAAAAGGTTCACCATTAAGTCCCGGACGTTTCTGCTTAAAAAAAACCGGAGACCCCATTCTTTGACGGATGAAAAGACATAAAATCAACAAAACCGGACTGATGCAAACCAACCCGGCAGCGGTAATGGTACAATCAAAAAACCGTTTCAACATAAACCAACCTGTACTGCCTTCTTTTCCACTGCAATCAAAGCCTCAACAATCCTGCCTGCCGTTTTTCCATCCCATAATTCCGGCCTGACCGGACGACGAGCCATTGCCAGTGTCTCATGATATTCCTTGCGGATTTTTTCCACATTGTTTCCCACCAGCACAGATGCTCCCCCATGATCTCTCAGGGTGATGGGACGTTCAGTATTCCAGCGCAGGGTCAAACAAGGGGTGCCCAGCACACAGCACTCTTCCTGCAGGCCGCCGCTGTCGGTCAGCATGATTCTGGCCCCCATGTTCAACCGCAAAAGATCATGGTATCCCAACGGATTCATGAACAGAAAATTTTCACAGGCAAGGACTTTTTCCCATATGCCGAAGGTCTGCATCTGTTTCATAGTTCTGGGGTGCACCGGCCATAGCAGATTATGCAAAGTAATTCGAAGCATATATGAGGTTTTTTCGGCATTTCAATAGCTTACTTTGCATAATTACTTTCTTTGCATAAGCTGCCTTGGGGACATCCTTTTGTTGTCTTCGCCAACTTTCGCTCTACAATCACACCCGCTTTTAACACTCTCGCAACCAGTGTTACAAGCCCCTCATCCGCAATCTTCCTGCGGATCAATTTCCCCAAAATTATACCCATTAAAGCAACCCTATTAAGGGTTGAATTTGTTTAATATAATTTTTTCTCATATTAAAGCTGTTTAAAGCGTATTTGCAAATCATTTGGCCTATTGCTTGTCTATCATCAGAAGTCATTTCATAAATTTGCATGATGGCTTCTGCAATTTTTTCGGCAGTAGGACTTGTTTGTAAATACAGCTCATTTGGAAGGTTATAAGACATTCCTGACGCAATAATAACCGGTTTACAAGAAATTGAATAGTCTATGAGCTTATTTGGAAATCCATAGCCTAAATCTTTTTCAATCACTATCAAGGTATCAGCTTTCTGGTAAATATCTTTAAGTTTCTCTCTTTTGACGGGTCCATATAATCTAATATTTTTCTGTCCATATTTTGTAATCATTTGTTGATAATAGCTTCTTTTTACTCCATCTCCTACAATTTCAACTTCGAGTTGAATATTCTTGTCTTTTAAAATAAACGCTGCTTTTATCAAAACATCTATTGGATGCGTTTCATCCAAAGCACCGGTATATGTGACGATAAAATTAGATCTGGGAGTAACTTGTATCGGAACAACTTTATTTTTTAAAAATTTCACTGAATTCTTGCCAACAATTCCATTTGAAAATAAAATTATCTTTTCATAAGGAACATTTATGCCAAGTAAATATTTCTCGGCATTTTTGCTTAACACGATGATTTTCCCAGCTTTTCTATAAAGAATAGAAGATAATAAACTCATTGCAATGGCTATTGGATGGTTTTTAGCAATAACTCCAGACTGAATGTAACTTGCTGGCCATAGGTCACCTAAATCAATCCAAAACTTTGAATTTAAAATTAATGATGAAAGATATGCCGAACAAACAGCAAAAATATGAGCAACAGACCCGATTATAAGATCCGGTTTTATTGCCTTCGCCTTAAAACTTATAGCTACCAAAAAAACTTTTAAGCTATAATCGAGCATCCCTAACAGTCTACGCCAATCATTTTTAAAATAAACAGGCTTATTATTAATCCAAACGAATTTGATACCCTTATAATTCTCTATTTTATACAAGCCTTTGAATTTTTTAGCATAACTCTTTGTATCATGTCTGAAGTTAGAAATGAATATATATACTGAATTACCATCCTCAACCATAAGTTTCCCAAATTTAAAATGCCTGACCCCTCCAGGTAAGTATGGGATATTTGCATACTGTCTAAATATAAATATAACTTTATTCATAACGGAAATTCCGCCTTCATTGATTATTTTTCTGACTTAATTTTGCGATTTTCTTTCAATTTTAAAGGTATCAATACCAAATCGAAGCTATTCTCATTTTTATTAAGTCCCTATTTTTTTTTATTCGCGTTATAGCATTTTACCAAATCCGCCTTTGTAACTGGCGATTCAGAGCCTTTTGTATCAACAGGCAAATTAGCACTCCAAACAGAGGTACAAATTATTTTTGTTTCATCACATCTATTCTTGTATTTGTTTGCAATATTATGAATTTCCGATAGTAACCCTTCTTTTAGTGTGATGGGGTTAAGCCCCAATGAAAGAAACTTGTCATTACAAAATTCCAAATCATTTTTTTCATCCTCATTTCTAGGATTTGAGTAGTACTTAATCCTACCCCCCGTAAGACTTGAGATTGTTTTTGCCAAATCAAGAATATTATGGCATTCAGTTGTTTGATTAAAGATTTTTACAGGTTCGCCCTGCTTGGGAGGTTCCTCAACAGCCAATTTAATACAATTTACTGTATCCTGAATATTAATAAACGCTCGCGTCTGTCCACCAGTGCCATGGACTGTCAATGGATGCCCAACCGCTGACTGCATCACAAAACGATTCAACACTGTTCCATAATCGCCATCATAATCAAATCGATTAATTAAATTATCATCCAATTTAGTTTCTTCAGTCTCTGTACCCCAAACAATACCTTGATGTAAATCTGTAATTCTTATCTTGTCATTTTTATTATAATAAAGAAAAGTCAAGGCATCTTGCGTTTTTGTCATATGGTAAATACTGCCTGGATTGGGTGGATAAATTATATCCATTTCTTTATCCTGGCCATTTACATCAATTTTAACTTTAAGATATCCCTCTGGTATTTGCATGCCAGCAGTTCCGTATCCATAGACTCCTGTAGTCCCTAAATGAATCAAATGGATGTCAAGACCAGACTCTACGATAGCACACAAAACATTATTTGTAGCATTTATATTATTGTTGACAGTATATCTTTTAAGGTATGAAGATCGCATTGAAAATGGCGCGGACCTCTGCTCTGCAAAATGAATTATTGCTTTTGGCTTAATCTCAGTTATCAATGAAAGAAGTTTATTATATTGAATTGCAATATCAATATGTTTAAATTGAATATTTTTTCCTGTAATATCCATCCATGTTGAAATACGTTTCCTAATCGGCCTAATTGGTGTTAAGGACTCACATTCGATATCTACATCAATTTTCCTGCGTGAAAGATTATCTACAATCGTAATGTCATATCCTGAATTTGACAAACCAAGACTCGTCGGCCATCCACAAAATCCATCTCCACCTAAAACAATAATTTTGTCTTTCATTTCATATCTCCAATTCTCAAAACTTACTATTAACATTATTTATAAAACACCACTCAAGTAATGCCGCTCGACATTGTAAACACAAAAGTTTTTTTCTCAGCCCCATAATTCCTTTTTTAGAGCAAGGAAACAGTTCAATATTTTTCAATTCCCTAACATTGATGGATTCGGACATGGTTGCAACAGTACAAAACAATTCCTGATTGGAAAAAGCACTGTTTATCGGCCATCCCTCTGAATTGAGTTGTTTTATATCATGGATGTTATCCTGGCTAATCCCGATTTCTCTTTTTAATATTTTTATAGTTTCTAGCTGAATATCACTGCCATGAGGTATCCTTCCTCCTGGAAAATCATAGGTACTCCTATTAATGGCGTGTCTATATACCAAATCCGGCAATACAAATTGATTTTTAAATAAAGGGATTACGATAAGAGAATTATCCTTTTCTATACGCCAATAATCAAGGAATTGACCCTTCTTTTTGTCCCAGACTTGTTCACCAACAATTTTAACCCAGTTGGTATTAATTTCTATTATTTTTTTTTCAACGGTATACGTGGCAAATAACCTCCGGCGAGACCATAGTTTTAAGGGATTGGGTGTTGCCCTTTTTTTTTGCGGTACATTAAACATTCTCAGGTCTTGTGATTTCAGGGAAACCAACTCATTATGCTTATTGTCAAACGTTAAAAAATACTCTTATGTCTGTCATAACAGGAATAAGGATTTTCCATACTATCAATGATTTTGCCATTTATAAAATCAAATTTTTTCCAAAAAATAATTCTATACATAAGCTTACTACCGAAGAATAATTTAATCAAAAACTTAAGAATGGATTTTATAACCAAGGACTTTTTATTTTGTTGCATTGCATAAAATTTAATCTGCTTCAAAGATGGGTTGTTTGATATACCTCCAAGTTCGAAAACTGCACAAATATCTTCGCAATACTTTATAGGAGCAAGTTCAGTAACCTCTTTAATCCATAGAACATCCGCAGAAATCATAAAATCAGTTCTATAGCTGACCCGCTTATAGACAAATTTGGGTACAAAAAGGCCTTGATGCCCAAATATTTTTTTTGCTTTTTTAAAATCCCGACATGACGGCCTCACATAAGCATCTTCGCCGAATCGTTGGATAGTTTTACAAAATACAATATGGCTGTTTAGTTCAAATTTGTCTTGAAATTGCGAAAGATCAAAAGGGAGGAAAAACCTGTCTCCAGAATTTAAAAATAGAATCGATTCACCAGTAGCAACAGAAAGCCCTTTGTTCATAGCATGGTAAATACCAGCATCTTTTTCTGAGATAACCACATCAATCAAACTTTCAAATTTTTCCAAAACTTGATTTGTATGATCTGTCGATGCTCCATCTACCACAATGAACTCAATTGAAGCTTTTCTTTTCTTTTGAAGTACAACAGACTTTATAGTATTATACAAACCATCGGCATTATTATAGTTAATAGTGACAATTGAAATTTTGTTTTGCCTTTCCACCATAGTTTGATACCCTATCTATCTCTTATTAAACTCAAATCGTTATACAGCCACCCAGACTTTTTCTATTGATCGAATCACGGCTACATTCCCTGAGCCTTGATTAACATTTTTTTATTACATACTTCTTAAGCTGGAGTACTGCGACAAAATAATTGTTGTTGTGAATATATGTGTACACTTGAAGTCCTCTCACTTAAAGCTGCCATCAATGCCATCAACAAAAGTTCGGAGCCTGGTGGAGCATAAATCACACTAATTATTATAATAAAAAATACAGTTCCATTAAAACGCATTATCGGGACACACCGTTTCATACTGACCCATAGAGGTAAAAACATTAACAAGCCAAAACAATAGGCATATTGCAAAACAGGTGATAATGCCCGACCCCCTACCATAGTATTGTACCCGCTTACCTGATATTCACTAATATTTTCTTTCTCCTTGGCAAAAAAATCTGGGTCAATTCCATGACCCAATGGCCACTTTGCAATATTTTGAATCGTTTCCAATGTTCCCAATACCCGACCACCCGAAGTTGCCGCTAAAGCTATAAATACGCCTTCGTAAGATTTTGTTTCATATAAATCAAAAATCAACTGAATCTTAGGATTAACTTTGGGGGCATACATCGACATAATTACTATTAAAAAAACAAAGTAAAGTAACGCTACAGATTTTATAGAAGATTTCCTTATAAACTTAAATAACAAATAAAGCAATGATATAATAATACCAGTAGTTGAGCCTATCATAAAAAGTTCGGTGAAAATAAGTATAATTAGCATTAAATTTCCCCGCCTCCTATTTATACTAACGGATAGGATATATAACATTAGTAATTGGAAAGATGCTCTTGCTGGCTCAGTCTCGAGCATTGTAACACCCCTATATCCTCCGATCGGTGCACCATAAAAACGAGGAATCAATAATCTCATCACATCTTCAAATGGAACCAATAGATGAAGCATCTGCATGACACCTACAATAATAGATAGCCAAAACACATTACGAGCCACTCGCGCAATCAAAGCCTCATTGCCGAGGAAAAAAAACTTTGGAGAAATAAAATTAAAAACCTGAATTAAATACTTGAACATAGCCATATCAAATTCTTGATAAAAGGCTACTGACATAAGAAAAACAATGCTGATCAAAGCAGTAAGAGCTAAGGATCGTGTATTAAATTTACCATAAAGAAACATTAATATTATTCCATAAGGAAAGTGCTCAATACCCGGAAAAATAATAGAGGCTGGCGAGATACCTGATATAAGAGCAAGATAGACAAAAAAAGTTTTTATTTTATTTGATGTCAAACTCGAGAACTTAGCACAACCAACTTGATTTTCTATAATCGAAGTCACTACACTCCCCGATTCTTGATTAAATTTTATCATTTTTTTATCAAAACTTGGACTATTTGCTTAATTTGAAAGTATTTAACGCTGCAAAAGCAGCATAAAATCAATTTCACCTACGGCGTTTGCCAAGATAGTTGTCCATTTGCCTGAAAAGTGTTCTAATACCAAGTGCCTTGCATCCAAGGCCCTGGCGTTAAATATCAAAAAAATTTCCCCTGGCTAACACCCTTGAGACCTTTGAACAATGTGCTATTTTGTTTTAGTGCAAGGAAGATGAAAATTATAACCGGAGGAATATATTGAATATTTCGAGGATTATCATTTTCATATTCCGCAGCAATCGGGCAAAAGAGTGCGTTATTCAAAGGTCTCGCAAATTTATACCTGGTGTAACCCATTGAAATAATTACAAAAAAATCTAGATTTTTTAATTTTAATATGTTAAGCTCTTTTTATGAAGCTAAAAAGACCATTTTCAGATGAAGAATTTCAGGCAACCCCAGAGCCTGTTCGACGCTATATTATCCAGTTAGAAGAAGTAGTAATCAAGCTATTCAAAGAAACCCAGGATTTAAAAAAGCGAGTTACCGAGCTGGAAAATAGACTTAATAAAAACTCACAAAATTCCAGCAAACCGCCTTCGTCTGACCCACCATACCACGGTGTCCTGCTATGTAAATTTTGCTTTTTTTATCCATCGATGACCTTATCATTTTGTTCATTTGAGTGTCAGGTGGGTATTTTTTTTGGGGATTTGGGTGTGTCGTTTCCAACCTCACCCCCCGGCCCCCTCTCCAACATTGGAGAGGGGAAGAAGAGTCACCCGACAACCAAACATTGGCAACACACTAAGAGACTATAACACCCCTGCACACACTGGATAAAACCCCAGCCAACGCCCTCCTTGCATCATCTTCACCATACACAAGCCTAATCTCCTCTGGTGGTTCCGGCATTGACTTTACCCAGTCAACAAGCCCTTTCTGATCTGCATGGGCCGAGTATCCTGACAACGAATATACTCCTGCCTTTACAGGCACCCTCTTCTCAATGATCCGCCGTCCCAAAGTTCCCTTTGCCTGATACCCCACAAAGAAGATATCGTTTTTCGGATCATCAAGTCCGTGCTCAAGGTGATCCAGAATCCTGCCACCGGTGCACATTCCACTGCCTGCAATGATAATGGCAGGGCTTTTGATATCTAAAAGACGCTTGTGCCCCCCATACCGCTCCACAGAGTAGAGGGTTTTAAAATCAAGGGGATGGTCGCCCTTCTCCTTGAGCTTTTTGGCATCACTGTCCCAGAACTCTTCAAGTTCCGAATAGATCTTTGTGATCTTTAAGCCCAATGAAGAGTCAACAAACACAGGCACCTTTGTACCCATCCGATTAAGCTCATAGATGAGTTCCTGTGTTCTGCCCAGGGAGAATGCCGGAATATAGACAATGCCGTTATCTGCAAGTGCCCTGTCTAGAAGCTGTTTCAGAGAAGCGACACGATCTTTCCTGCTTGAGTGTATGCGGTCGCCGTAAGTTGATTCGAGGATCAGAAGATCACACGATTCCGGTCTGTCCGGATCAGGCAGGATGGGGGTATCTGTGCAACCTAAATCCCCGGAAAAGATCACGGTGCAGGGTAGTTCACTTTTTTCCAAAGCAGGAAAGAGAAAGCGGATGAAACAGGAGCCTAAAATATGACCTGCATTGCCCAGTTTAAATTTAATACCACGCTTCAGGGAGAAGGTCTCATGGAGTTCAAATCCCCCTGAAAGGTCGTCGATGGTCTCTTCCATGCGGGCTATGGCTCCTTTATCCCTGCCAGTAAAGGAGAGGGCATCGTGGAGCATGGGAATGAAAAGTGCCTTTGTGGCGTGGGTGCAGATGATCTCACCGTCAAATCCTGCATCTATCAGATCCGGAACCCTGCCGATGTGGTCGATGTGGGCATGGGTCAGAAAGAGATAATCGATCTCTGCAGGTGGCACGGGAAAGCGGGTGAACGGGATGGATGGATCATCTCCCTGTGATATACCGCAGTCCACAATGATGGAGATGTTGCTGACGGTCTCAATGAGATGACAGGATCCGGTTACGCATTGGACTGCGCCTAAGTGGGTGATTTGAGGGTGGGTCATGTGTAATCTATCTCCGGACGAAAAAATTGGATCTGTATGATGGCTTATGAACTGACCTTCAATATCAAAAAACACCCTGAGAAATATGGCATCAATATTTTTTAATGGTTATGTCGGTAATGATAGTTTTTTTCATTTATCCTCCAACCTAAAGAAAATGGCATCAACCTGAAGAGTCCGTCCATCACGAGGATCAGAAAACCCCGGTTGTATAGCCCATAAGGTAAAGCCCATTCTCTCCAGGCGCTCAATCAAATCGAGCCAGAGAAGCTGACCCTCATAAAGCGGAACCAAAGAGAGCTCGCATAAAACACCTTGTGCATTTTTCAACGTTTCTGTGGCACCATCAAGTACCTTTGCCTCATAGCCTTGAGTATCAATCTTAAGGAAGTAACGATGTACACTTTTTGTGTAATTGGATGCAACCGAGTCAAGTTTAAAGATGGACACTTTCTCAGAACCGATGTAAGCAGAATCAAGCGATGCGGTGGAATGCGCATCAAGCATCGGAAGCACAGACGATGATACTGAGTTACCCGAAATGTTAATTTCAATCTCACCATCGTAATCACCAATAGCCCCACGTTGGTGAACAGTCCACTTTGCATCACGAGCAGATGCAGCAGTCAATGCCCGATACGCATCGGATAAAGGATCAAAACTAACAATTTGTTTCTTATACCCCATGGAACGTAAATCTTGGGCAAATTGACCAGCATTTGCACCAATATCCAGCACCAGATCCACCCCGAAACGATCTAAGCCCTTAAGAAGCTGAAAAAATGGATTGGTTCCAGGGGTGAGGCGGTGAAGTTCGAATCCGATTTTGTGTACTAAGTCTTTAATATTTTTTTTTAACATTAAGCAATTTCTCCCATACCATATCCTTATAATTTGCAAAATCGAGATGTAAATCGTAAAATCTGCGGGCATTTTTGCTCCATGAAGAATCTACGAGCAACAGCATTAAGCTCTTTATATCCTCAGCTTCCCCTGCAACCAAACCGAAAGAATGCTCTCTCGCCAAATCAGCATATAATCCAATCTCATTCATGATTACCGGCAATGTTTATTTCAATTTCGCCATCATTGTCACCAATGGCACTGCGTGGGTGAACATGCCACTTCGGATCACGGCCTGCCGCCTCTGACAAGGCCGTGTGAGCGGCTGAGAGCGGCTCGAAGCTGACGAGATACCCTTTGTAGCCAACTGATCGGAGTTCTGACGCGAACTGCCCGACATTTGCCCCGACATCTAAAACCATGTCAATATCGAAATAGGTTAGGGCTTTCAGAAGCTGGAAAGCAGGGATGGATGAGGGGCTTAGGCGGTGGAGGTCAAAGCCAATTTTGTGAACTGCATTTTTAATAAGAGCCTTCAATAAATTCATGTTTTCCCCTGACTAATTATGTCTGACGCATTTTCAGAATCTTTGCAAAACACTTTTTCGAACGTTTGTAGCTACCTATTCACCTCTGACAAACTCAGTTTAGCCGCCTGCCTTTTCCCGGCACCCATAAAGAAAGGGATCATCTGTGTTAATGCAGATTGATTTTATCTACCTTGAATTTAATTAGATAGGACTTACCTGCGTTGTTCTAAGGATAGCTTAATATATCCATAACCATAACAGGCGCGCTCTGGCATCGCCATATTTTCCAAATCTACTACATTAGGATAAAGTCACCATGTTTTTTCTACTCCTGTCTGCGGACTGTATATCAGAAAAAGGCTGTATTAACGATAAGACCAACAAGACAACTTCACAGAAAATCTATGAAATATTGATTCTAAAACTCTCCACCTTTCCTCATCAGTATGCTGTAATAACTGAAGCCGTCCTTTTTCTATCAAGTTTTTGCGAAGTTCAGGCTGATTCAATAAAGATAAAAGGTGATTAACTAATGATTGTGGATTCGATAAGTCCACCAGTAATGCAGCGTCACCCACTTGTTCCTGCAACCCCTGCAAATCCGAATAAACAACAGGAACGCCAAGTTGAAATGCTTCCAAAGGCGGCAGATTTGTTGGTCCAAAATAAGTCGGCATCACTAATGCAAGCGATTGTTTATAAAGGTATGGAATTTCTTCATTGGGCACAAACCCAACATACTTCACGAGATGTTTAATTCCAAATGATTCTGCAACTGCCAGCACATGATTCAGATTGCCCTTATCAGACCCGGAAAAAACAGCATATAATTCAATGTCATGTTTTTCTTTTAATAAGACAATTGCTTCTAATATATATATATGATTTTTGTGTGCCCAGAACTGGGCTGGATAATAGATATAGTCACTATTAATTTGATACTTTTTTTTAATATCCACAAAGTTTGCCTGGTAGGAATTATCATCCAAACGTGTTCCTTGGGCAGGGAAAAGGGGCAATATATCCACTCTATCTGGGTCTATCCCATAACGTCTGATAATACTTTCCTTCCCTAGTTTCGACTCTACAATAACGGCAATGGCTTTTGTCAGCGCATGCTGATATGTTTTTTCTCTTAATTCAAAGACCCTGTTCTCCCGTACTTCAGGAAATTCCATGAAATCACGATGACATGAATCCCAAACCGTCAAAATATAATTATATTTATCCGTAAAAAGCGCATAACCAGAGCAATGAGAAATAAAATAAATTAAATTAATATTAAATTTAGACAGATATTTATCAAATGGATTTACGATACGAGTTTTTCTTAAGAGTCTATGAAATAAGAGATGTCGGCTGCTGAGTAGTAATAATATTTTGCTAAGCGATGATAGTTTAAGGAAATGTGCCTGGATGCCATGAGTGGCTAATGTTTGTATATTAGAACGCACCGTTGTTAAGAACACAAATTGTCTCTCTTCGTTTTGCCTGTTATTTAGGAATAATAAAGTGTTTAAGGATTGCTGATAGCCACCGCCTGCCAAAATATCCTGTTCTAAAATAACCGCAATTTTCATTTACTCTTGTTCTCCACAATAAAACAACTGTTCCAAGTATTGAGATCCAGTTCACTACCACTTAGCCACTCCTGTGCATTTATTAAAGATAAACCCGATAACGCGAGTATTTGCTCGATTTCTGGTTGGAACCAATACCGTATTTTGTGCATCTCTTTTAACACTTCCACCTTGCCGGTAGATTTATCTTTTATGAACACTTGATAGTTCACATCAACCCTGTTCCTATTCGGGTACATATCGGGTTCTGCAATCCTTATAATGCTAACCTTATCATCCTCTATTCGTTTTATCCTTACGGAAGGGCGAGAAGTCAGCACCGCAGGTCCATACCAACAATCAAAAATGAATAAACCATTGTGGTTTAAATGCTCTTTTGCCGTTTTGAACGCAGCCAATAAATTTTTATTAGATGTTTGATAACTCATTACATGAAATAGCGAAATAACAATATCATATTTCCTACCGCTACGATAATTACACGCATCACCTTGCTCAAAGGAGAGGCGGTTTGAAATATCTTGTGGCAGATTTTCTTTTTGCAATTCTGCCCTTTCAACCATATTTGGACTTTTATCGATTCCATGCACAGCATATTTCTTCTCGGCTAAAAGTGCGGCATGTAAGCCAGTTCCACAACCTAATTCTAGTATGGATTGGATAGATTGCCTATGCCCATGAATAATTTGGTGCACATAATCTGCCTCATCAACATAATTTTTGTCTTTGTATAACAAATCATAGTATCGAGCATAGTCCTTAAAAATCTTTTTTTCCAATTTCAGACCCTCTAATGATAATTTATAATTTCTTAACCAATATTACGCGATAGTATAATCTTATTGATATTTTCTTTTTATCCTCTTTATTTTGTTGCATATAAATCCAATTTGTTCATCTGTTAGGTCAATACCTGATGGAAGATAGAAACCTTTTTGAGACAATTCAATAGAAACTGGAAATTCTTTCATGTCATAATTGTATTGTGAAAAGCAAGGTTGTGAATGAAGAGGAGTGAAAAAAAAACGCGAGTCAATGCCTTCCTTGAATAGCTCTGATTTAAGCAGATCTCTGGACATCCCAAAATTGTCCTCTATTAGAATACCGTACATCCAATATATATTTCTAGTGTATGATTTTTCAATAGGCAATGTAATCCCTTCAATTTTCGATAGATATGAACTATACTCCATAGCTATTCTTCTTTTCTTTTCTAATATTTCATCAATTCTTTCTAATTGTGCCAAACCGATCGCAGCTTGCAAGTTAGTCATCCTGTAATTATATCCAACCTCTTCATGAATGAATCGTCTGTCCTTATCAAAGGTGAGACTATGCAACCAGCGAGCCCTATCAGCAATCTCCTCATTATTTGTTAAAAGCATACCGCCTTCCCCGGTTGTAATAACCTTATTCGCATAAAAACTAAAGGCCGCAACATCTCCGAAGCTACCGACCTTTTTCCCCTTATAAACTGCACCGTGTGCTTCTGCACAGTCTTCTATTATCTTCAAGTTATATTTACCAGAAAGATCTAAAATATCATTCATCTCACAAGGATGACCAAAGATATGCACTACCATTATTGCTTTAGTCTTATCAGTTATTTTTTCTTCAATTTTTTTTGCATCAATGTTCCATGTCTCCCTCTCGGAATCAACAAAAACGGGAGTTGCTCGGCAATGGGCTACTGCAAATCCGCAAGAAGCCATTGTAAAATCTGGAACAATAACTTCATCGCCTTCCTCTATTTTTAATGTACGAAGTGCTAAGTGAATGGCAGACGTTCCATTTGTAACCCCTAAGCCATATTTAGTTCCACAAAATTTGGAAAATTCTCTTTCAAACCTTTTGTTGAATTTACCATCATGAGAAATCCAATTTTCTTTTAAGCATTCGTTAATATATTCACTTTCTTTTTCTCCTAAAACAGGACTAAACACCGAAAGCATGGCTGCACCTTATTGTGTCTTCTTCATAACCGCTTCCACTTCTCGACTCAGTGTTGAGATCTATAAAGCTTGAATCTTCTATCGCGATTAACGTATGAACTAACCCATTAGGAATGTGTACGAAATCACCTTTTTCTAAAATGGATTTTTTTACATGGCTTTCATCCTCATTAATATTTCTTGTTCTTAATTCCAATTTGCCGGTTAATATGTAATTATACTGCGTGGCTTTGTTGTGGTAGTGATTCCCCCGCTCAGCACCTGTTTTGGCTGTTATGATTCCAATATGCAAGATAATTTCATCATCTAAAATATCAAAGATTTCTCCTCTTTCATCTTTAAAAACAGGTTCTAAGTGTGTTATCGTTATTTCTTTCAATTTGGACCCTCCTTTACAAAATTCTTGGATAAGGAATAGGTGTAATAAATTTGCCGCCTGCTTCCTTGAACCTATTTAAATGCTTCATTATTTCTTCTGATAAATTCCAAGGTAAGATTAATCCATAGTCCGGCAAATCTTTCATCAGCTCTTCATCGGAAACAACAGGGATGTGCATTCCCGGACTGTATCTTCCAATTTTTAAAGTTGACTTCTCAGTCAAATAATCTATTATGCCCGAATGGATCCCACAATAATTTAGGAGCGTGTTTCCTTTCGCAGCAGCACCAATTCCAACAACTCGTTTTCCCTGTCTTTTGATATCAATTAGCATAGAGATGATATCCAACCTGTGCTGCATAACTTCATCTGAAAATCTTTCTAACCTTTTAATAGAATACATCCCTTTTTCTTCCTCGAGCTTAAGCAACTCTTCAACAATGGAAGAAACATCACGTTTTTTTTCTTCTCCAACAAAAAAGCGTACCGAGCCGCCATGAATATAATATTCCATTCCAATATCAAAAATTTCCATACCATACTTCTGAAAAAAGGGGATTAGCGGCTTTACAGAAACATACGACAAATGCTGATGATAAATTGTGTCATACTCGAGATGCTCTATCATCTCAACCAAATATGGTAACTCAAAAACAAAAACACCATTATCTGCAAGCAGTTCTTTGACCCCGCACATTAACTCATCTAAATCATCTATATGCGCAAATACATTCGTCCCTGTTACAACCGATGCTTTACCGCTTGAATCAATAACTTGTTTAACAACCTCTCGATCAAAAAATCCTTCAATAGTTTTAATGCCTCTTTTGTTTGCAATTTCGGCAATCTTGGGGGCAGGATCTATTCCTAAGACATTCATACCGGCATTCTTAAAACCTTCTAACAGGATGCCAACATTACTACCAATATCGACTACAAGTGATCCTTTTTCTATGTCAAGTTTTTTACAAATCGATTCAGCCATCGAAAAATAATGCCTTTTACCGGTTTCTGAAATAGATGATTCATAAAGATAATCTTGATTGTATAAATCTTCCTTTGGGACAACATAATCTAACTGATGCAGTCCACAATCTATACATATCGCCACTCTTAACGGATAATAGCTTTCCTTATTGTCCAATTGATCTCTACTTAGAAAACCATCCGAATGTGGGTGAAAACCCAAATCCAAATATGTCTTAAGGTTTTTCCCGTTACACATTCTGCATTCAGTTCTTAATGGCACAATGTTCCTCCTTCTGTCGTATAATCACGACATACTCACATTTTTAAATATATAGCCTTTGCTTTGTGCTCTTATTCTCCCAAGCACACACGTTTCAAAAGATTCCCACTCTCCCAAAATTTCATATTGAATGGCAAAGCAGGATAACAATTGTTTTTCACTAATGAATCGGCAAGGAAAGCTTGCTTCATAAATTTCTTTTGGCACTTTCTGGACGGTTAAAATGTCTGATTCCAATTCAACGACAGGGGTACGATCCAAAATGATATACTGAAAATTACGAGCGACGATATCTTTCATCAGGTCATACGGGCGTTCAATATACTCGAGAACGCCGGAAAGTAATACTAGCTCCGGTTTCTCAGAATTCAAACATTCGTCAATATCATAGTAAAATTTCAGTTGCTCAGTCTCAAAAAATTCTCTGCCACATTCTACAAACTTTGGCTGCTCAACAATACTCCACCTCAACGATTTCAAGCCTGGAAGGAAACTTCGGCATTGATAATACGAGCTACCCAATGAACCACCAAAATCTAAGACGCTTACCCTCCCTACATGCACATTAACCGCGTGTAGCAATCCAGCAAGAACAGGAAAAGAATGCTGAATTTTATCAAACACAACTGAGTCACGCTCATAGACTGCTTCACCACTCACAATCTTCAGCATCGCATTCTTGCATTTCCTCAAGATGATGTCACTGTTATAGCCTAACGATTGCTCTTGAGCATCATTCCAAGATTCAAATGGTCCTACAAAAGATTTATGCCTGATTCTGCAAATCCACTTGATCAGAACCGGAGGCAACCAGTCTTTCAACAATTGCTTCATTGTATTTTGCATGTAATACCTCTCTCTCAATTCACGGCCATACAGTTCTGTGACCGATCCCAGGTACGAAAAATACCTTTCCCTGTCCGTCTGGCTTATAAAAACATCCTTCCTTTCGTTGCTGCGTGATGTGACGTGATAAAAGCGCTTG
>CAYWGN010000057.1:0-1627 GCA_964457495.1 uncultured Desulfobacula sp. | reverse complement strand
GCAACAGGATGCCCATCTATTGTCTTCCCCTCGTAGAAATGGCGATCCATACCTCTTTTAGCAAGCCAATCGTTATCCAGACCTAAAAGATAAATTGGTGAACAACCCATATACATCGCTGTCAATATCGACTACGAGATCCTGCTTGCCTAAACTAAATTTGCCAACTACCTCTTTGGCAAAAGATTCCCAGTCGGCATGACCGGTTTTTGTTATTGAGGACTCATAAGGATAATCGTTTCGGTATAATATTTCGGGTGATACCACATACGTCAATTGCGCCAATCCACAATCATCGAACATATGAACTTCCAAAGAATAATGTATCTCCTGCTCTTTCATCTGCTCTTTTCTTCTGAACTGATCGGCAGGCGGAGTAAAACCCAAATCAAGGAACATATATAAGTTACTACTTCTGCACATCCGACATGTATCCAATACACCCTCCAATCACGTAAAAAATGGCCCAACTTTAGATTTACAGATTAGGCAGTCTCTCATAATAATCTCATTCCTTTTCTCGCGCTAACGGTTGAATAATATATTCAAGTCTATCAAAGGGAAACATTTCGAGCCAGGAATCGACTGACAGGTTTATGATACTTGTTGATGTGCCGGCAAGAATATTGCTATAATATTTATACTGTTCAAAACATATTAAATTTACCCTAAATTCTGTTTCAATATCAGACCAAGCATTCTGATCCGTTGCATTTTTACGTATATCCTGATCAGGGCTGTAGAAATTAGTAACAGATTTTTTATAATCCCTAAGTGTTGTATTGTCACATCCAAGCAAGTATATCCGCTCGTATCCCATATAAATCATCAGGGGTAGCATGAATAGAGGCCCTGTCTGATGCCCAAGAACCGGTTTCGTGATATCCAAACCCAGTTTATGGCCAAGATACAGATAATAAACATCACGCTCAGGGAAAAGCCCAAACTTTTGCACTATATCGTAGCTACTGTGGTCAAGCACTATCTTCGTCCGGGATGGAAGCATCCTATTTGCCTGTTGTAACCACTCGACAATATTTTCCAGGATCAGTGGTTCATGATATATAGTATCAAAACTATGAAAAACTGGATTGATAACCTGTATATCATCATGAAGAAAAAAGTTGCTGATGCTAAAGCAATCTTCGCCAGATAGAAGCTTAAGGTCTTCCTGTTTAATACTCGGGCCGGTAGCAAGTAGAAATGCACGCTTGCCCTTTCCCAATCCCTCAAGGGCTCTGTTTTTTTGCAGTATGTCCTTACGTGCACAAGACAGGAACTTCAACTCCGTGACAGCACACACAAGCAACCTGAATATAGCTGGTGGCAAGCAGTCCTTTAAAATGGATTGAAGAGATTTATTCATTTGTCCGTCTCCATAATCTAACACAACAATTTACAAATAATCGTAGTCAGCATCGGTGTAATTTAGTCAATCCTCATTTCCCGGTCGGCACTCCCCAAAAATCACAATAACTACATAATGGAATTTTATCTCTTCTCCCCTGAATATGATGCTGAACCCATTCTTTTCTTTTTGGGCCGTTCCAGATATCTAATAATGAATCTACAGCAGCATCTCCGATTACCCCGAGACGTTTGGGATCGAATCTTACACAAATAGAAA
>CAYWGN010000056.1:0-22260 GCA_964457495.1 uncultured Desulfobacula sp. | reverse complement strand
CTGAAAAAACCTGCTGCTGGACGTAAAGATTTTTCTCATCCATATCCAGCATGGCGATTCTTGCCCCCTGCCTGGCCAGCTCCCAACAGGTGGCAAGACCGATTCCAGATGCACCGCCTGTTATTACGGCAACCTTGTCTTTTAAATAAACTCTGTTCATCACTCAGGAAACAGTGTCCAATTCATTTTCCGGTAATCTAATTTGCTTAAAGATTAACGCTGTAATCAATCCGGCAATGATATGCCAGGTTCCCCACCATGCAGCAAGAACCGCCATACCACCAAGTCCGTCGAAAAAACCGAATATCAGTGCGAGACCCAAAGCTGAATTCTGGATACCCACCTCAATGCATACAGCCCTGCAGTCCCTTTCTCGGAGTTTAAATAATTTGGCCGACCAGTAACCGATATTCAATGCCAGGACATTGTGGACTAGTACCGCCAGCATGACAATCCCCACATAAGTGATAAAATACTGCCAGTTGGCAGCCAGTGCACCACCAACGATTATCATAAGAAAAACCAGGGAAAAAATTTTAAACGGTTTCTTGATTTTTTCGACGACACCGGGCAGATAGTGTCCGATAAGCATGCCCACAAAAAGGGGAACGCCAAGGATCATAAATATAGTCATAAATACGTCTGCAGGATCCAAACTGACCTGTTTTAAAATCTCTGCGGTTGCAGGGTACATGCTGCCCCAAAAAGATATGTTAAAAGGCGTCATGATGATGGCAGCCAGGGTTGAAATGGCTGTCATGCTGATGGAAAGGGCGCAATTACCCTTTGAAAGATACGTAATAATATTGGAAACATTTCCACCCGGGCATGCTGCCACCAGCATCATTCCCAATGCAACAGAGGGCTGGGGCCGAATGATGAGCACCAGCAAAAATGTAAACGCAGGCAACAACACAAATTGGGCAAAAAGACCTATGGCAGGCGCTTTAGGGCTTTTTAAAACCCGTTTGAAATCATCTATTTTAAGTTCAAGGGCCACTCCAAGCATCATCAAAGCAATAGCAACATTTATAATTGCAATACCGGTAGGATTCAAATTCAGCCGAACCTGATCTATCATTATAGTATCCATAATCGTCCCCTTTATTTAGTGCCGAACGAAAATCGCCAATTTTCCCGATTACTGCGTTGGGTTCAAATTTTAATCCTCAAAATACTTAATGTATTCCTCCGGTTAAAATTATTGCCCGCCTTGTACTCGAAAAAATTTTCAGGTTTTCGGTCAGGCACTATTTAAAAATTTATGCCTTATAGGCACCGATATTTGCCAGCATCATGCTGCCAGGGCTGACCGTTGTGGGATCGGTCATCACATTAATGCAGCAGACCTTTTTTGAGGCAAATGCTGCTTCCAGGGCTGGTTTGATATCTTTGGGATCTTCAACGAAAAAACCCTTGCCGCCAATGGCTTCCACCATTTTATGATAATCAACTTTCCCGATAAAGGTTCCGTTTTCAATGGCATGGCCTATACGAAGTTCCTGGCTGTGACGGATCATCCCCCAGCCAAGATCATTACAGATGACCACCACAATGGAAAGATTTTTTCGGATGGCTGTTTCAAATTCCATAAAATTAAATCCCACAGACCCGTCCCCTGTGATAAGACAGACCCGGCTGTCAGGGTTCAACAGCTTGGCAGCATTTGCATAGGGCAACCCGACTGCCAAAGATCCATAAATACCATAATCCAGGTATGTTCCCGGATGGGTCATGGTTCGGGTCATTCCCATCCATGTGGTGGTATCTCCGCCATCTGCCACAACAATATCTGTCGTTTGGTTCATGAATTCATTTATTTCGCTGGTAAGACGCATCGGATGAATGGGAATATTCTCAGACTGCCAGTCTTTTTGCGTCATCTCTTTGCTCTCTTTATGGGCAGTGGTGAGCTTTTCAATCCATGGATCAAAATTTAATTTTAATTCATCTGAAAGTTCATCATCCAAGAGTTGATTACACGCTTTAAGAAAGCCTTTTACATCACTGACAACGGGTAGATCAATCGTTCTGTTCCTGCCGATTTCCTCAGGTTCAATATCCACCTGGGCAATCTTGGCTGCAGGGTTGAAGATATCTCCAAAAAGATAGTACAGACAAATGCGGGACCCGAGAATAATAATAAGATCCGTCTCAATATAAGCGGCAAACCCACAGCCAGGGCGGATAGCAATTGCCCCTTCAAAACACAACGGGTGATCATCAGAAACCACCCCTCTGCCGGACAGGGATGTAAACAAGGGCATACCTGTTTTTTCAATAAAATCCTTTAACTCAGACTCGGCATTTGACTGCCATGCACCTGTCCCGGCAATTACCACAGGCATTCTGGCATTTTGAATCATCCCAATTAATTCTGCTGCTTTGTCAGGATCAGCCGGGTGTGATACCACGCTTGTACTGGTATACTTTACAGCACTTTTTTGAACCGGAGTATTTAATACATCAATGGGGAACTCAAGATAAACCGGCCCTGGTCTTCCGCTCTGGGCAATCCTGAAGGCAAGATCAACATATTCATTGATACGTTCAGTTTTCTGACAGACCAGTGTCTTTTTCACCATGGGTTTAATCACAGCTTCCTGGGGCATATCCTGGAGATCCAGTTTTTCCTTATTATCAAGCCCAACACAACCAGCTATTAATACAAGGGGGGTATTTGAAAAATGGGCACTGGCAACACCGGTTAAGGCATTGGTAAAACCCGGACCTGCCGTTACCATGGCAACACCGGGCTTGCGCGTAAGTTTCCCCCAGGCTTCTGCCATAAATAGAGCTGACTGCTCGTGCCGGGTATCGAAAATTTTAACCTCAGATCCTTCAAGATATTGATAAATCGGTGTAATATGTCCTCCACACAATGAAAAAATAGTGTCCACTTTTTTTTCAATCAATGCCTGGGCTACAAGTTGTCCGCCTGTTATTGTTTCTGTCATTTATGATATCCCTTTCTTTTAAAAACGTGTAAAATTATTATCCTGACTGCAATAATCACATCTGTTTATACCCTTATTATAGCTCCATCAGCATTATAGCTCCATCAGCATTATAGCTCCATCAGCTGTCCCCCACAAATATTCAATGCCTGGCCCGTGACATAAGCGGATGCATCTGATGCCAGGAACAAGGCCATGTCAGCGACTTCCTGTGGTGAGCCGATCCGGCCCATGGGAATCGTCTCACACATTTTTTGTTCCTGTTCCTCAACTGTGGTGTTGAAAAATTGGGCCTCCAGTCCAAACCGCCATTTTTCAAGGTCGGTCATAATCTGTCCAGGACAGATGGCATTCACCCGGATATTCAATCCAGCAAGTTCTTTGGCCATCACCTTGGTCAGCATGATCACGCCTGCCTTGGACACTGAATAGGCCCCGTTAAAAAGTGCCGGTACCTTACCTGCTCTGGATGCAATATTGATAATTTTTCCACCCTTGACCTGCATCATGGGGACAATGGCCTTGGATACCCTGAAAACCCCATGGAGATTGACATCAATGGTTTTCATCCAGGCGGCTTCATCGTATGTATGGATACCATTGGGCACACCAAATGTGGCACCGGCGTTATTACATAAAATATCCACGCCATCAAATTTTTGCTGGATGACAGACACCATATTCTGGATGGTGTCCATATGGGTCACATCAACATTAACCACAAGGGTCTCCACTCCGTACACATTGTGCAGCTCCTCTCCAATCACCATCATTTCATTCATGGAACCGGTTTTCACATCGGCTTTTAGTCCTTTTTCACTCCCATAGTCTGCAATGATGATATGACAGCCTTCAGAAGCAAATTTTTTTGAAATCGCATAGCCTATGCCTGACTTTTTCCCTGATCCTGTGACCAATGCGATTTTACCTTTTAAATTCAATTCCATTGTTTCCTCTCAAAATTTTTATTTAATACTGTTAATCAGCTTTTGAACACTATAATCAAAAAGTCTTTCATGATTTTCATTTTCCAGAATCGTTTTTTCAAGTTTCTTAAAATGAATCAATCCATGGAGGGTCCCCCAGAACATAATTGAAAATTTCTTTGGGTCTGCCTCATTAAAAACGCCTTGTTGAACCCCTTTAAAGACAATCTCCTGTATGAGTACAAAAATTTTTCGTCCTGAATAATCAATTTGATTTTTCAAATCCGGTTTAAAAAAAACAATGGGATAAGACAAAAAATAATTGATAATATCAAAATAATGTTTCTGGTCCTGGCTGAACTTAAAATACGCCTTTGCAATCCCGATCAATTTGTTTTCATGGTCAATATCTTTTTTTGAAATTTGAAGAATTTTAGAATAAAGAAGCGCCACACCTTCTTTTTGCAGCTCAACAAAAATCTCCTCTTTATTCTTAAAATAAAAATAGATGGTACCAACGCCCAGTTCAGACTGCTTTGAGATTCTGTTGATGGATATACCCTCAACCCCGGACGAGATTAGAAGGGTCCTTGCAGCATCAAGGATTTGATCTTTTCGAATTTGTTTTTCTAACGCTTTTCTTTCTTTTGTTCCCATTGCCAACCCTTTTTCAAGTTTTGTTTCAACGCTTTGGGACAGCTCAAAAATATAGATTCATTTTTCGAACGTAATTCTAATATTGATAATATTCTAAAAATCAGGTTTGTCAACTGATAATTTTAAAACAAAAACCGTATAGAAAAAACAGGGAGTTATTTATTCAGAACTGAAAACTGCAGGTTCATTTTTATGGTCTATGGCAATGTGATCTGCTGTTTCTCCACATCACTATTTTGTCGGTATAAAATAACCACATGTCCAACCATGCCTGCAATATGGGAGCTGGTAGCTTTTGCAATTTCTTCGATCAAAGAATTTTTCAAATCTTTCTCTTTATAATCGTTAAATTTCACTTTGATCAGCTCAGTGGCTTTTAGAGCCCTGTCAATTTCTTCCAGCAGTGTTTGGGTAATTCCTTTCTGACCGACAAATGCCGCCGGATTCAAATTGTGAGCAAGTCCCCTTAAATATTTTTTTTGTGATCCTTTTAATTCTTTCATATCCTACATCCTTTAAAATTTTATTTTAAAAATCCTAACATATCATAAAAAAAATGAAAGTATAAGCATATATACGAAAGAGAGAAATGCATTGCCGGCATGTTGACGAATATTTTTCAATCATTATTATACTACTATGTGGTATGATTCAAATAATATCGATTTTAACTTTTTAACAAGGACGGTTAAATATGGCTTTACAAAAAATAACCCTGAATGTCGAGGGGATGAGCTGCGGCCACTGCTCGGGAATGGTCAAAAAAACCCTTGAAGAGATAGACGGTGTTTCCAATGTAGAGGTGAGTCTTGATGAAAAGAAGGCCTTTTTTGATGCAGATACCTCAGACCTCATTGATAAGGCAATTAAAGAAGTAGCTGAGGCCGGGTATAAGGCATCAAGCATATAGTGGCTTATTATAACAAAAATAAAAAAAATGGCGTGAGAAGGCTCCTGCTTATGGGTGTCTTTTGGAGGATATTGTTCATTGAAGCAGCCCTCCTTGTTTTTTCCCTTTTCTTTAAATGGACAACTGAAGATGTATTGCCCATAGAACTGTTCTGGTATGGTGTAAGAATAATCATCATGGTGGGAATTATAATCGCATTTATGACAATAACATTGAAAAAATTTTTAAATCATCAAATCATAACCCCTCTTGAAAAAATAGCCAACGCCAACAAAAGAATCCAGGAAGACATCTCCCTGGCAGATCAGGTCGAACTTTCAGGTGATGCCCCAGAGGAAATCAAAAGTATTGTAACGTCCAGAAAAAAAATGCTGGAAACCATTCTCAGCGTTTCTGATGAACGGTTGCACCTGGTTAATTTTATCCGGGAAACTTTTGGCCGGTATCTTTCCAGCAAGGTGGTTGATGAAATTTTAGAGTCGCCCAAAGGACGGCAAATCGGTGGCACAAGAAAGACCATTACGGTATTGATGGCTGACCTGAGGGGGTTTACAAGTCTTTCCGAGACAAGAGATCCCGAGGAAATGGTACAATTATTAAACCGTTTCCTGGAAAAAATGTCTGTTATTATCCATAAATATGACGGCATCATAGATGAAATTATTGGCGATTCCATTCTTGCGATTTTTGGTGCCCCTGAAAGTCACGACAATGACCCAGAACGAGCTGTAGTATGCGCTCTTGAGATGCAGAACAGCCTGATCCCTCTAAACAATGAGATCCTTGCAGAAGGCTACCCTCCCCTTGAAATGGGAATCGGAATCAATACGGGAACCGTTATTGTGGGCAATATAGGGTCTGAACTGAGAATGAAATATGGCATTGTGGGAGCTGCCGTCAATACCGCCGCCCGGATTGAATCCAATAGTATTGGTGGCCAGGTCCTTGTGGGAGAATCAACCTATAACCATGTTAGAGATTATGTAAAGGCAGATCCGGCTCAAACCGCAATGATGAAGGGGATGAAAAAACCCCTGGTTTTCTACTCTGTCTTTGCCATTGAATCCAGATATAATGTTTTGCTGCAGTCACCTGTAGCAGGAAAAATGGTATTGCCCATAAGACTTCCTTTTCAATGCTGGAAAATCAAAGACAAGAAAATTGACCTTGTTCCCCTGAAAGGTGAAACCATCAGGATGGATGACCATAAAATAGATGCCCACATTCCTTCTGGCTTGGAAGCTTTTACCGACATCAGGCTCAGGTTTGATTTCTGCCTTGACGCCCATTGTTTTGAAGATATATATGCCAAAAGCATTCCTATTGAAAAAGAAGAAGGAGAAAGCCTTAAACGGCTTCAAATCACCTCAATGGATCCAAAGGACAGAGAGATCGTAAAAAAGTGGATGATCCAGGGTTTATATTAATCCCTGCAGGCCTTGTTTCCCCGCTTTTCCCTTTTTTCGCTTGACAATACAAAAAAATTGTTCTTGGATAGAAAATCATTAGTTGCAAACTGATTTCCATAATTATTTAAAAAGGGGATTTATTATCAGCATAAATTTCTTAAAAATTCATGCCCCGAATAAAGGTTTTAAAATTTTTATTTTTTATTTTGCAGCCTTTGTAATAGGATGGATCTTTCCTGCCTTACCCTCTGCACAGGAAAAAAAAATTACCAACCATATCGGAATGGAGTTCATTCTGGTTAATCCAGGATCATTTATGATGGGCAGCCCTGAAGATGAGCTGCATCGCGATAAAAACGAAATTCTGCATGAGATGAAAATTTTAAAACCCTTTTATCTTCAATCAACCGAAGTGACTGTTAAACAATGGAAATCTGTTATGGGGAAAAAATTATTCGGCCGTATAAAGGGAACGGATAATATGCCGGTAGTCCAGATTTCCTTTTATGATTGTAAGAACCTTATCAAAAAAATGAATAAAATGAATAAAGGGGTTTACAGGCTTCCCACCGAGGCGGAATGGGAATATGCATGCCGGGCAGGAACAACCACTGCCTATAGCTTTGGGAATGAAATTGACTGTTCAAAGGCCATGTATGGGAATAACCGGCAAAAACAAACCGAGTGTATACAACAGTTTAAATCCATGGGATTTGCTCTAAACCAGGCCACACCAGTTAAAAGTTTTCCCCCGAATCCATGGGGCTTTTACGATATGCACGGAAACGTCTGGGAATGGTGTGCTGATTCATACCAGGACTACAAAAACCATCAGGTTGATATAGGGTACGACCCCATAAAAACAGACACCAGAATCAAACGGGGAGGAAGCTGGTACAAATATGGATGGTATTGCAGAAGTGCCAACCGTGCCTATGCCCACCCCGGTGCAAAATTTCAGACAACGGGTTTCAGATTGCTCCTTGAGGCTGATTAATGCGGGCAAAAATTCTGGAATTCTTAAAGCTGTATGAAGAAGAGGTCAATCTGCTCCTTTGGACAGCAGCACTCTTGTTTATCATCCGAAGTTCAGGGATCATCCTCAACAATTATGCTGAAACAGCTTTTCTAAAGCGATATGGTGTTGAATATCTTCCCATCGTCAATATGCTCAATGCCGTCGCCACTTTTTTTGTCACCGGATTATTAACAGCTTTTATGGGAAAACTGCCCGGGGCAAGGCTTCTCACCTATGTTTTTCTTTTCTGCGGCATCAGTGTTACTTTGATTCGAATTTTAATTCCTTTTGGTTTTGAACTTTTATATCCCCTGCTTTTTATGCTCAAGAGCCAATTTGAACTGTTGCAGGCAATGCTGTTCTGGAATATATGCAATGATATTTTCAATACCCGGCAATCTAAACGACTCTTTCCCCTGCTGACGGCCGGAGGAGTTATCGGTCTTATCCTGGGGAGTTTTGGAACACCATATTTTGCAAAATTATTCCAGATGGATAATCTCTTATATCTGTATCTGTGTACTACTATTATAGGTGCTTCCATTGTTGAGGCCATGGGCCGCAGTTACCCCTACATGGTTTTTTCAGAAAAAAATAAAACCAATGGAAAAAAGAAGGATTCCATGATCCAGGAATTTAAAAAAGTCCTGCCTCTGATCAAGGATTCCGTTCTCATAAAGATAGTGCTGGTTCTGACCTTTATGCCCAACGTGGTTATTCCCATCATGAACTATCAGTTCAATTATGCTGTAAATGACCAGTTTGCCAGCGAAGCCGGCATGATTCAATTTTTCGGATATTTCCGGGGCGGATTAAACATGATAAGCCTGTTCATTCTTTTGTTTGTAGGCAGAATCTATGGAAAATGGGGTCTTCCCGTTGCCCTGATGTTTCATCCCTTTAATTATATGATTGCTTTTTTTGCATTTCTTTTCCGCTTTGACTTTATGTCCGCCATGTATGCCAGGCTTTCCACCAATATCATTCGAACCACCATCAATGTGCCGGCAAATTCAATATTGATAGGGCTTTTCCCAAAATCCTACCGGGGGATGATTCGCCCCTTTCTCAGAGGCACTGTTGTCAGGTTGGCGCTTTTTGTGGGATCAGGTCTGATTCTGATATCTGGAAATTTCTTTCATCCCAAATATCTGTCCCTGGTGGCATTGCCATTTATGCTGGCCTGGATTGCCGCACCCTTTATCCTTAAAGCAAAATATCCCAAAATACTGATGGATTTGATTTCCAACAACCTTCTGGATATCAAAAGCATGGAAAAAGAGGAATTGGGACAAATTTTCAAGGGAGATAAAATTTTGTCTCAGCTTAAACAGGCATTCCTTTCTGCCAGGGGAAAGGATGCCATCTGGTATGCAAATTTATTAAAAATTTATTCTGATCAAGATCTGGATAAGAATATCCTTGAGGCTTTGGAAAACCAGGATGAACAAACCAAGATAGCGCTGATCAAAATGATTTCTCCCCAGGGCCTTGCTACCTCCATGGAAAGCCTGGTGCGATTTTTAGATCCCCAAAAACCTGAAGTCACCATTGCTATTTTAAAAATTTTCTGCCTCCAGGGTTCAAAATCCATAAAAAAAATAGATGTCTCTGTCACACCTTACATCAACAATCCGAATCCTGTTGTCAGGGGATTTACAACAGCATGTCTATATCAGGAAAACCCCAAAAAATATGGCACCATGATTGATAGATGGATCGAATCAAATGATATAAACGATTTACAGTCCGGAATTGTCAGTGCAGGATTAAGCGGAGAAAAAAAATACATAGACACCCTCCTTAAAATACTGTCCAGGCAAGATATTGATCAGATTATCCCGGACATAATCATAGCCCTGTCCCGGCTTAAGGCCAGGGAATTGAACCCTGTCATTTATTCCTATTTTTCCCATGACCATGAACCAGTCAGGATGGCAGCCCTGGATGCCCTTGATATCAATAATGATTTTTCATTGAAAAAAGCCATTTCGCAATTGGCAGACAATTCAGACGAGATTCACGAATTTGCCATAAGAAAAATCAAAAAATCTGAATACCACAATAACAAAATCCTGGTTGAATCCCTTGGCATTCCAGGCACCAAAATTAGAAGAGGCCTTTTTGAGCTGCTGGAAACCCTTGATATTAAAGAATTAGACGTGTTTATATTTGCCAAAAAGAACCTGGATAAATGCTATGCATATCTTGCCATGAGTCAGAATCTTGAAAAACAACTCCCGGGGAAAATGCTGGATCTTGCCATTGAACACTTAATTCATCAAAAAGAACTTGTTCTTGAAAACATTATCCGCGTTCTTGCGATCCGGGATCAAACAGGCAGGATGAAAACTGCATGGAAAGGAATTTTTTCACCAGATACTGGCCAGAGGGCAAACGCCATTGAACTTTTAAATGATATCATGGACCGCCGGCTTTTTAATGCCATGCTGCCACTTCTGGAAAGCCCGACTCCGGCAATGGCTCTGACAGAAGGCAAAAAAGTGGCAATAATCCCCAAATTTGACCCTGAAGGAAAACAGGTTTTTTCAAATCTGATATCCTCTGAAGACTGGGTGGATGTTATCATGGGACTTAGTCTTACCCAGGACATGCCCTCTCTGATTGAGGGAAATGGGATGCTCAGAAAATTGGAAAATTCAATCAATAAAAATATTTCAAAGGAAATACAAATGATTCTGATGAAGAATAACAAACCGTCCAACGATTCCCAGAGGATAAGGGCAACCGAGATTTCCCTTGGTGAAACAATATTGCTTTTAAAGGAGATTGAAATCTTTTCCGGTCTCAGTCCTGCTGAGCTGGCAGCCATAGCAACCGTTACAAAGGAACTTAATTATCCCGGGGATCAAACCGTTATCAAGCAGAACGATGTGGGCGAAACCGTGTTTCTGGTTATTGATGGTGAGGTGGAAGTCATCAAGGAACTGACAGATGGGGATGAAATAGTCCTCGCCATTATCGGACAGGGAGACTCTTTCGGGGAGATGGCTCTACTGGAAAATGAGCCGCGATCGGCAACCATTCGAACAACAAAACCCTCCCGTTTTTTAATCATCCATCAACAGGAATTTAAGGAAACGGCAATGGAATACCCCGGGATTGCTCTGAAAATCTGCAAAGTTTTAAGCCGGCGTATCCGCCATCTTCACAGCGGTGTTCAAGACAGGTAATCGGGGGAAATTGGCGGTTTGTGAGCATTGCTCCTCTACGAGCCGGTCGGGCACTAGTTAAGCTGTTTTTCAATTGCGCATGCCAGGTCATCCCTTCCCTGTTCCCGGAGCAAAGGAATCAAGGGCCTGTAAAATGGTGGCCGGACTCTGATGGTGATATCAAACTTAGATATGTGCTCTGGTGTAATTTCATCTTCAACAAAAGCACGGGTTTTATCTAATAGTCCAAGGGCTGTCAATTCAGTCATGGTTCGAACACATTTTTCGCATTTGCCACAATTCAAGCGATCAGGAACATTGGCAAGACAAACCCTGAAATTCTGAAATGCCACATCCCATTGAGAAACGATCTTTATTTTTTCGATCCGGGAAAGCTGGTAATCCCTGTGCCTTATTCGAAGGTCCAAAGAAGAGTATTCCGGGTCAAGAAGCGGATGGGAGCCGCAGGGGTGAAGGTTGGGTATGTCATAGGATGACCCTATAAAAACCAGATTCATTCTCCTGGAAAAAGAATGGGCAATGGCTGCCAGGACGGAACCAAAAAAGCTGTTCAGCCACAATTCCCGTTCATCGCAAAGATGCCTGATATTGGTATAAACCGGTATCAAAGAAAGTTTAGCATCATTGGTAATTTTTGAAATAGCTTCCATGGCTCTGTCAAAAACATGGTATTTCATCCCCCGTTCAACCACGCCGCCGATATCGAATCCATGAAGAAAAAAACCGTCCTTAACATAGCCCGGATGGTTGCAGGGATAATGGAGCCGGTTTAACCGCAAGGCAGCCAGTGAATCCATACCGCCTGACATGAACATGCCAGCCCCAGGTGTTTTGATCGGCATGATTTCAGACATTGCAGGCGCTTCTATTTTCAAAGGATGGTATCGTCCCTTTGTCCAGTCCGAAAGGATATGCATGGCTGTTTCAAGGCCTTCCTTTAAGAAAGGACAGATTTTTGAATCCATCACAATTCTTTTTTCCCCAAAATGCATAGCCGGCAAAAGACAGCCCACCAGAAATGAATGGGGGTTGACATCAAAATATTTTTCATAGGCCTTGGAAGTCTTGATAAAGACCTCTTTTTCCGGCTGATCGCAATCCTCAAAGGTAACAAGGGCCGTGGCCTTTACATTTTCTTCATCCTTAATCAGATTAAATTTGGAAATTTTCATAATCTATTACAGCCGTCTGTTATTATAGGTTGATGTAACATAGTCCAACATCTGCTTTGCAATATCCTGTCCCGTTGCCTCTTCAAGTCCTTTGAACCCAGGTGAATAATTAACTTCGATTATCAAGGGAGGGCAATTTTTTTCAACAATAAGATCAATGCCGGCAATTTCAAGATGACATGCTTTTGCGGCTTTAAGGGCAATTGAGGCACAGGATTCTGTCAATTCAACAGGCCTGGCATGTCCTTTCTGGTGAATATTGGCTCTGAAATCCTGATAGCCCGGCACAAGTGCCATGGCACCGGCTATCTTTTCGCCTATCACCAGCACCCTGATATCCGTACGTTCCTGTGGCTCGATAAACTGCTGGACAACAAGGCCTTTTTTGGCCTTAAGATTCTGGGTTAAAAAAGTTACTGCTTCTGTCTGACTATTGACCTTGATAACCCCATCCCCGCCCATTCCATCCACCTGCTTGACCACCACTGGAAATCCGTCCAATTGTTTCACCGCCCGTAAAAAAGATTCCGGTTTGGTAATAAAGAATGTTGACGGGACGGGCAGACCTGATGAGACAAGGGTCTGAAGAGTGATAAACTGATTTCTAGCAATGGTGACTCCTTTAAGGCTGTTCACAAGGGGTGTGCCCGATTGCATGAACTGGCGCAAAAGGACCAATCCATAATCCCCCATGGGAGATCCCTGCCGGGGCATGATGACATCCAGTTCTTTGTATATCTTTTCAATAAAAAATTCAAACCGGCTGTCTTTCAAAGAACACAAGATATCATAGGGGTTGATCAGAATGATCTCATTGCCTGAACCTTCAGCCGCCTGTTTAAGGCGCATGTTAGGATGAAAAGAAAAATCATTGACGGTTAAAACACCAATATTCATAATTTAAGTTCCCAGTCTTTTTCAATCATATGCTCGGGCATCCATATGCCCAGTTTTTTGCCAACCTTTTCACTATAATACACTGCAATTTTTTTTGTTTTATTTTTTTTAGCGATCTTATGGGTGGCAGTATTGTCTTCACTGATAATAGAAAAAATCTTAAATTGACCCGCCCTTTTTGTAAGCCCGTCAAGCAGCCTGGCACCAACACCAAGCGCTCTGTATTCAGGCCTGACAGAGGTGTAGCCTCTTTCAACAAAATGATTGAAATCAAGTCCTGTAATGGTATTGAGTCTTTGGATAAACTCCTCTCTTGGATGCTTCAGGCTGGAATTCCCGACAATGATACCGTTTTCCTCTGCATATCCGATTAAATAGGCTCTTTCAAGGTTATACCGCACATATGCTGTATCCACAGATCCTCCGGCTTCCACCATTGCACAGATCTCATCTAAAAAACCCGGTAACAGTTCATCTGGTTTTCTAAAGTGAAAAGTGATACTGCTTCCCAATGAAATAAGGGTTTCATTGGCCCGGTCTGCTCTCAGGCAGAAAAGATTTTTTTTCCCATGAAGCTTTAAATAAAGTAAAAGATGCGCAGGATCTGACAAAAATTTCCAGAAAGGTTCACCCGCCAGCTGTTTTACACCTGAATAGGCTCGCAAAGAAGGATCCATGCCAGTGAGATCTGGTTTGCCATCTGACCCGTTGCCAATTGAATTTTCATAGGAATGGGCGATATTAGGATTTAATGATATAAACCTGAGCCAATCGTTTTTTATGGCGCTGCAGGTATGGTCTGTTAAGTTTATATGATTCCAGACGCCTTTTTTGGAAAGATCCCATAATCTTTTTATCTTTGATGGTTCTTTTTTTTCAAGGCTTTTCCATTGGATCAAAGCCATTCCCAAGGAATAAAGGTTTTGGTATTCATCCCCTGTATACGCCTTGTCCAGATCTTCCATATCCGCATGGACACCAAAAAAAAGTTTGGGAAGTTCCTTTTTTTTCAAAAAGAGTTCAAAAGAGGAAAGCTGATCCTCAAAAAGAAATCCTTTTGCTCCGTATTTTTCTTTCAACTTTGCCACAAAATCCCAGAAAAAAAACATATCCTTAAAAAAACAGGTCTGAAGCGGCAGTATCAATTCCGGTGCCAGGTATTCTTTCAAGGGGAATATGGAAAAATTCGGTTCAACATGTGTATCTTGATTTTTGCGTTTCCAGGTAGTGTTTATCCATTTTAAAAAAAACGGCAGATTTTGCAGGAAAAAATGGTGATCTGCAGCAGGGGTGTTATTTCCTCCATGATTATTGTTCTGCAGGACAATGGTCTGTATTTCAGGAAAAATGCGTTTTATATAATGAATAATTGTATTTGCCCCGGAAACCTGAGTTTCAGAGTCCAGAGCAAGGATGACCACCTCTGGAAGAACTTGTTTCAGCATCAAGTCGAGTTTTTCATGACAGAACGAAATAAAAAACGGGTTTTGACTTTCATCAATAACACTGCCGGGCAAAAAACTCCATCTGATTCTGGAGGGATAAAAAGCAGCAGAGTACAACAATAATAAATCATCTATCTGGTTTCTGGCTATAAGATATTTTTCAGGATCATAAAATGATTCTGACTTGAAAAAATCTGTTGAAAAAACATGATCCGCAAAAAATTCAAGGTTGGCATCGTATATTACGGCATCAATGGCTTCGCGCAAAAAATATCCGGCTGCAAAGGCGCCGGTAAAAGAGGGAATGGCAGGGCTTGTCAGCGGCGGGGTGACGATCAGGACAGTTTTTTTATTCATGGCTTTCATTGTTTTGTTATGATACATTATCAACCTTAAGCTTTCAATATATATAGTACTGGGAGGATTTAAACAAGCAATCATGAAAATTGCCTTTTTAATGGATGATCTAAGAAAGATCGATCCAGTATTGGAAACCACAAGTTATCTGATGTATGAATGCAACCAGAGGGGACATACCGTATTTTTTCTGGAACCCCACGATGTCTATATCCGTGGGAATGAAGTTGTTGCAAGGATGCGAAATATATCGGTCAAACCTGGCCTTGCCATTAAAGATTATTGGCAGTTGCTTATTGAATGTCTCAACAAGGACGACCTGATATTTGAAACCGTTACAGATCTGGATGCCCTGTTTTTACGAAAAGACCCCCCAATAAGTTATCAGGTCATGGAATTCTTAGGTCCCGTCAGCGACAAGATTTTCATGGTCAACGATACAATGGGACAAATAAAGGGTAATAGTAAGGTCTACGCATTGAACTTTCCAAATATTATCCCTGAAACGCATATTTCCAGAGATCCCTACAGAATCAGAAAAATCATTGATACTTTTGGCGGAGACATGGTGATAAAACCCCTTCATGGACACGGAGGACACGGCGTTATCAAGGTGAGCAACCGGGATCAGGAAAATCTGAATTCATTGATCAATTATTATATTGGTTCAAGCAAACCCTATCCGGAACGTCGCCCTACCCTGGTGCAGGAATATTTAGAAGGTGTCAAATATGATGGAGATGTCAGAATTCTGCTTTTAAACGGGGAGATATTAGGAGCAATGGGCAGAAAATCGCTCCATGGTGACTTCAGGACAAATGTCCATGCCGGTGCAAAGGTATTTAAACATGAAATCACCCACAAAGAACGGGAAATATGTGAAACCTTGAAAGATCAGTTAATAAAGGATGGTTTGTATTTTGTCGGGATTGATATTATCGGTGACAAACTTGTTGAGATTAACTGTGTTAGCCCCGGGGGCATACCACGAATTAATCAATTGGATAATGTAAAACTGGAAGTCAATGTCATTGATTTTATTGAGCAACAGATTTAAAGGTCCTGCAAAATGAGCTCCAAAAAGAGCCTGAATAGATTATTTAAAAGCAGTTTAAAACAAATCTTATTTACCGGGCTTGTGATATTAATTTTAGGCACGATTTTATCCTGTCAGAAAAAAGAGGAAGCAGCACTGCTTAAAATAGGGTTGCCTGAAGAACCCAAGTCATTGAATGTATGGCTTGCAAGTGATGGCAACTCACGCAAAATACTCTCCCAGATTTACCAGCCTTTGTATACTCGAGATCCCAAAACATTAAAAATAATCCCCTGGCTTGCCCAAAAAGACCCTGTCTTTAACAAAGAAGAATTGTCCTATACCATAAAATTAAGGGCTGCAAAATGGTCTGATGGAACAGACTTTACATCTGATGATGTTGTATTTACCAGAAAATTGTTTCTTGATTTTCAAATCCCCGGGTATGCCAGTAAATGGAAGGAGATAAAGAAGCTTGATGTCATTGATGAACACACACTTATTTTCTATTTAAAAAAGCCATCTGCAATTTTTCTTTCCCGGGTATTAACCACTCCTATTGTATCGAAAAAAGAATGGGAACAAATTGCAGTCAAGGCCAAAAAAACAGAAAAACCTTTGCGTGCCCTGCAGAATCATATCATTGAAAAACCGCTGGGTACAGGCCCTTTTATGCTGGCTGAATACAAAAAAGGGGCCTATGTTTACATGAAAAAGAACCCTTATTTTTTTGGTACGGGGAAAAAAATTGGCGATTATATTCTCGGACCTTATGTGGACAGCATTCTTTTTAAAATATACGGGACCAGTGATGTTGCAATATTAGCCCTTAAAAAGGGTGATATAGACATGTTCTGGTGGGAAATCCAGCCCGGGTACATAAAAGATCTGGAAGCACAACCCGATATTGAAGTATTTCTGAATAAAAAAAGCGCTTTGTATTACCTGGGATTTAACCTAAGAAAACCCCCTTTTGATGATAAAATTTTACGACAGGCAATTGCCACCATTATTAACAAAGAATTCATCATTACAAGAATTCTTCAAAATTATGGTTCATCCATGCGCTCTATTATACCCTCGGGAAATACATTCTGGCACAATCCAGATGTCCGCCAATATGGTATAGGGTTAAAAAATGAAGAACGATTTAAAACAGCCCATGAGATGCTTAAAAAAGCAGGTTATACATGGGACAAAGAACCTGTGATATCTGAGAATGGAATTGTTGAGGGGCAGGGGATTCGTCTTCCCGATGGAAAATCAATGGAAAATTTTGTGATCCTCACTCCTCCTGCTGATTATGACCCCAAAAGGGCCTTTGCCGGTATGATGATCCAGGAATGGATCAGAAAACTGGGTATGCCGGCCTTTGCAAGGCCCATGTCCTTTAACTCACTATTGGACAGGGTAAAAGGAAAACATGATTTCGATGCCTTTATTTTAGGGTATGGCAAGCTTAATCTTGATCCGGATTATCTAAGGACATTTTTCTATTCAAAAAACGATAAGCCCAGGGGCTGGAACATGAGCGGATATAAAAATCCTGATTTTGATAAGATTGCTAAAAAGCAGTTAGGTGTTATTGATGAAAAAGAACGAAAAAAATTAATCTGGGAAATGCAGAAAATTCTCATGGAGGATCTTCCGTATATCCCTTTATATAATCCGCATATTTTAGAAGCTGTTTTCAAAGACAGGTTTAATGGATGGGTGGAAAAAGTAGACGGCATCGGCAATATCTGGTCGTTATGCATGGTGAAAAAAAACAATTGATATTCTAAAAACTATGGATAAAGATAAATGAGAACCAAAAAATTTATTTTCAATAAATTAATCGAAATAACCATCCTTTTCTTTATTATTCTCACTGTTTTATTTTTCCTTTTCCGGGCTGCTCCCGGGGATCCTGTCTCAAGAATGGTAGACCCCACACTGACACCTGAGGATATCAAGCATTTAATCGCACAGCTGGGGCTTGATGAGCCCGCGTGGAAGCAGTACATCATTTATATAAAAAATTTTTTTACAGGCAATCTAGGCCATTCTTTTCATTATGGAGAACCTGTCAGCAATATAATTTTGGACAGAATGCCCTGCACCATTCTTCTTTTTACCACATCCACACTTTTAGCCGCATTTGTGGGAGTTGTTCTAGGCAAAATCGCAGCCTGGAAAAAAGGATCAGCAATTGATAATATTTTATCAATAGGCGCTCTTCTCTGCCATACGCTTTTTATCCCATGGTTTGCCCTGCTTGTTTTATGGGCTTTTGCCTATAAGCTTGGCTGGTTTCCTCTGGGTGGAATTATTTCCCCGGAATTATGGATCAATGATACATCTATTTTTATAAAAATGATGGATGTGTTGCACCATATGTTTTTGCCTTTGTTAACACTTTTTATTATTCACCTTGGCTCCTACCTTTTACTCATGCGATCCAGTATGCTGGGTGTAATAAAAGAAGAATATATTATTACGGCCAGGGCAAAAGGCCTTTCCGACAAGGTAATACGAAATAAACACGCGGCCAGGAATGCTGCACTGCCCGTAATTACCAGCGTGGGCTTAAGTCTTGCTTTTTCCATAAATGGAGGCGCTTTAACAGAACAGATTTTCACCTGGCCAGGCATAGGCAGAGAGCTTATTTTTGCCGTAAGTAACAATGACTATCCTTTGGCCCAGGCATGTTTTTTACTTATAACGGCTGTGGTGCTTATCGCCAACCTGATTGTGGATCTCTTGTATGCATATATGGACCCGAGGATCAGCTACTGATGAAAAAAATAAAAAACAGACCAGAGAATAAAAATCACTCTATTGCAAGATTTACAAAGGCCTGGGCTATATTTATAAAAAACCCCATGGGTAAAACAGGCCTTATTATTTTATCGGTTTTCATGCTCATGGCCATTGCAAGTTTTTTTGTTCCACTTTTAGGTCCTGTTTATCACCCCATGACAGGTGTGGATCCAAATATAACATATTCAACCGGTCCCAGTTTTCAGCACTGGCTTGGGACTGATTTTATTGGTCGAGATCTTTTTGTGCAACTGCTGGAAGGTGCGAAAGTTGCTTTTATCGTCGGTCTTTCCTGTGCCTTCATCAGTGTTGTTCTTGGCACGGCCATTGGTATGATATCAGGGTATGCCGGAGGAATTATTGACATGCTTCTCATGAGGGTCGCCGACATATTCATGGTGCTGCCTTCCCTTGTCATTCTTCTTATTCTGGCCTCCTTGTGGGAGTTGAGTATCTGGGTTATTATTTTTATTATTGCAATAATGAGATGGCCCTCGGTATCAAGAATTATCCGTTCCCAGACCCTGTCTTTAAAATCAAGGCCGTTTATTGAAGCCTCAAGAGTAGCGGGTGCATCGAATTTCAGAATAATTTTTAAACATATTATGCCCAATGTTCTTCCATTGGCATTCTTGTATATGACATTCAGGGTTACATCAGCCATACTGGTAGAAGCGGCTCTGTCTTTCCTGGGATTTGGCGATCCAGGACAGGTCAGCTGGGGCATGATGCTTCAATGGGTTTGGAGCTCAGGCCATATGTTCCAGGCGCCATACTGGCTTCTGCCCCCAGGTATTTGCATCTCTTTGCTGACTCTTTCATTTTACATGCTGGGACGCGCAATGGATGAAGTTCTTGATCCAAGACTCAGGAAGGAAGAAGAGGTAGAATAAATGGCATTACTAAAGGTTGAAAATTTAAGTGTCGGCTATAAAAGCAAAAAAGGCATGGTTAATGCTGTCAATAACATCTCCTTTTCAATAGAACAGGGCCGATCTCTGGGATTTGTTGGAGAATCAGGTTGTGGGAAAACCACAATTGGAATGACACTTATGGGTCTTTTGCCTGAAAATGCATCCATTCTACAGGGTGACATATTTTTTAATGGCAGCAACCTTGCACGTTTTAATGATGAGAAATGGAGAGCGTTCAGGGGCAAAGAAATCTCCATGATATTCCAGGCTGCCATGAATGCCATGAATCCGGTCATCAGGGTTGATGAACAGATCGCAGAAGTTATAGAGATCCATAATCCTCAGATGTCCAAAGCAGATGTTTATCATCAGGTGAAACAAATATTCAACCTGGTTGAAATTCCTGAAGATCGTTTAAAGGATTTCCCCCATCAATACAGTGGTGGTATGAAACAAAGAGCCATTATAGCCATGGCGCTTGCATGCATGCCAAAATTAATCATTGCAGATGAGCCTACAACAGCTCTGGATGTAATTGTCCAGGACCAGATCCTAAAAGAAATCAAAAAGATTCAAAAAGCCTTGAATACCAGTGTTATTTTTATTTCCCATGATATTGCAGTGGTTGCAGATGTCTGCAAGGATATCTGTGTGATGTATGGCGGACAAATAGTGGAAAAAGGCACTAGAGAAGAGGTGTTTAAATCTCCGCAACACCCTTATACCAGAACTCTATTAGGATCATACCTGACGTTGGACTCATATGAAGATATCACGGTTCCTGAGATAAGTGAAGCTCCTGATTTGATTACAATGACAGAAGGATGCCGTTTCTCAGCCAATTGTAATTGCAAATCTCAAAAGTGTCAAAGCCAAACCCCTGGATGGGTGAACCTTTCTTCAACACATCAGGCACTTTGTTTCGAAGAGGTAATAAATAAGGACGAAAATGACTGAGGAACAGAACACACAAATTCCCATCATTGAATTAAATGGTGTGACAAAAGAATATAGCTCAAAAAAAAACTTTTTGTCAAAAGGTGAGACCAATATTATTGCCCTGAATAATATAAGTTTGGCAATACAAAAAGGAGAGATTTTTGGTCTTGTCGGCCAGAGCGGCAGCGGCAAAACAACAATAGGAAGGCTTTTGGTAAAGCTTGAAGAACCAACCAAAGGGATCATAAAGCTCAGCGGCAAGCCAACAAGCACGCTTAAAGGAAAGGCACTGAAACAATACCGGTCAAAGGTTCAGATGATTTTTCAGGACCCTTATCAATCCCTGAATCCTCATCTTTCCATTGCTGAAACCATTATAGAACCACTGGTTGTCAACAAAATCGGCAACGCAGTCACCCGGCGCGAGAAAGTAATAGAGACCCTGGAAATTGTGGGCCTGTCTCCAGGAGAAGATTTTTTTCACCGATATCCTCATCAATTGAGCGGTGGGCAACGGCAGCGAGTTGCCGTGGCACGTGCCATTATCCTGGATCCAGACTTTATTGTGGCAGATGAACCCACCTCAATGCTTGATGCCACCATTGCCATCCAGCTTTTTCAATTGCTTTTGGATATTCGTAAAAAATTTCAAATGACCTTTCTTTTTATCACACACAACCTGGCTGCAGCCAGATACCTGTGCGATAGGATTGCGGTAATTCACAATGGGGTTATCGTTGAAATCGGAAGCGCAGACATGGTTATTAAAGACCCTCAACATGCCTACACCAAAAAATTGATCCTGGCTCAACCCGGGTTTGATTTTAAAAATTAATTATCAATCTGAAACAGAGAACAAAAGAATGGATATATCAAAATGAAAGACACCTTGTTTATTCAATTTTATAACAAAACAAAAAGCGGCTGGTTTGACCTTTGCAATGGATTTTCAGATACCTGGGACCTGTGTAAAGGAAAAGGGGACTTTTACTGGATATTGCATGAGGAAGACAATGACAAGTGGTATATGGAAGAAACCTATCAGGATATTCCCCTTCCCATAAAAAAAGGGACAGTCTATGTCAGTGCCAGTTATTTCAACCACTTATATCAGGCCTATACCTGGTCAATCCAATATCCTGATATACGCTTCATCGTGGGCGGGCCTGTGGCTTCTGAGCGAAGCATTGGCAACAACCAATGGAATTCCGTTCACTTCAAGGTTGAAAAAGAGCTGCCGCCCAACCTGGTATTCACAGGCCAAAGTGTTGAAAGTCTCTTCAAGGTACCTGAGTTTTCAGGGAAATGGAAACTTGAAATTCCAGAATCCATCCCGGAAAACAGCAAAATTTATTTTTCCTATACCCTTGAAAATCAATGCTATTGGAAAAAATGCCCTTTCTGCTCCATTGCCCAGCATTGCTCAGAACATTTCAGAAAACGCAAAAACCTGGACCTTGAATTCAAAAATCTTGACTTTAAAGGACACAAAATTGTCCGTCTCAACACAGGCTCTATTACACCGGAGCACATAAAAGCCATTCTTCCAAACCTGCCCATTGGGGATGATATTGAATACCGGTTCTTCATGCGGGCAGCTAAAGCCGAAACCAATGCCTTAAAGCAG
>CAYWGN010000055.1:0-22466 GCA_964457495.1 uncultured Desulfobacula sp. | reverse complement strand
AACAGGTTTTTATTAAACAAAAAAATCAAGCAATTCCATTCTGATGCGGTGCGGAATATTATTAACAGTCTTGAGCTTTTAGCATCATCGGCAAGCACAATATCTTGTGTCTGGAGGAAATTTCAATAATCACGCAGATAATCAACTTTTTAAAGGTACCAATATAACAAATTGAAGCGGACCAGGAATGGATTTATGGCTTAGGGTTTGGTATCCAGAATCAGGAAAAACCCCCCGGACTATCCCTGTTTTTTCTCTCCCAATGCCGGGTTGAGTCTAATGTAAAAACCCTGGCCCACGGAGGCAGGATATTTACAATAAAAACTATTATTAAGCCCTGATTTTCCCGGATCAAACCCTGACAAATATAACAAACAGAAATTTATCCATAGATTTTTCTGCAGATTAACGGGTTGCTGCGGTAAACTATTGGGGTTGCCCGGGCATCCATCTTATGGTAAAAGTAAGAAGTAAACTAACCCTTTCAGGATAGGTGAAATCATGAAACTTTCACGCAAAGAAATCAAATTATTGTTAAAAGACTGGAACCTTGCCTGGGGAAAGTATGACCTGGATAAGGTTTTATCGCTTTTCCATGAGGATATTTTCTTTGAGAACTGGACAGGTGCTTATATAAAAGGGAAAAAATCTCTTAGAAAGGCCTGGGAACCATGGTTTAAAAATCATGGTGATTTCAGGTTCATGGAAGAAGAAACCTTTATTGATGAACAGCACCAGAAAGTTCTCTATCGGTGGGTTCTTGAATGGCCCTCAATGGAAACAGGTTTTGAAGATAAAACTGAAATCAGAAAAGGCGTTGATGTTATTCATTTTCAGGATGGGAAGATCATTAACAAACTGACCTATTCAAAAACAACCATTGAAATTGATAACAAGAGGCGACCCCTGCATTTATAAATAATCTTTGTAACTATTCAGCTCTTATGCTTGAAACCGCCCTATCCGATGGATATTTTTGTTCGATGCTAAACGCTTAACCTCCTGCAAATATCCATCAGACAGGGCTTTGAGATAATTTCTTTTAACGGGCTGAACTATTACTAATCTTTAAGCATATTTGTAAACTGGAGTTCATCCAGTATCTGAACACCTGATTTTTGCGCTTTCTCAAACTTGGATCCTGCCTTTTCCCCTGCAATGAGAAAATCGGTTTTCGAGCTGATACTTGATGTGATATCTGCACCAAGGTTTTCAAGTATTTTTTTGGCCTCAGTGCGCGTCATGGTCTCAAGTGTGCCTGTGAGCACAATTTTTTTATTGTTAAAAGGGTTGTCCCTGGGTTCTGTAGTGGCGGGTTGCTCATTTGTAAGAATAACACCCTGGGCAATAATATTGTTGATATTCATCTGGTTTTCAAAATTAAAAAAAAACCTGCATACAGATGATGCTGTTTCAGGGCCTATTCCATTAATCTGAATTAACCTTTCTTCTGATGTTTCCATAATGTCTGAAAGACTTGAAAATTGTTCTGAAAGCAATTTGGCAGCATTTTCTCCTGTATGATCAATACCCAATGCATAAACAAATCGTCTCAAAGAAATGATTTTTGATTTCTCTATGGCCTGAATCAGGTTGAATGCCGATTTTTGCGCCATGCGGTCAAGAAGGGCAAGCTTTTCTTTTTCAAGAGAAAAAACATCTGCAAATGATCCGAGCATACCCTCGTCCACTAACTGGTCAACAATCTTGTTTCCAAGTCCGTCTATATCAAAGGCTTTCTTGGAAACAAAATGCCTGATCCTTTGCTTTAACTGGGCTTGACAGGATGCATTGACACATTTGTTAATTATGGATTTATCCAGTTTAATTTTTTCTATTTTACTCGCGCATACGGGACAATGACCCGGCATTTCAAAGGGGACTTCATCTCCCTTTCTTCTGGATTCAATAATTTTCACCACTTTGGGTATGACATCCCCTGCCCTCACGACCAGAGCTGTGTCACCAATGCGTATATCTTTTCTTTTGATTTCATCTTCATTGTGCAGGGTTGCCCTTGAAACCATTGCACCACCGATATTAACTGGTTCCAGTATAGCAACAGGGGTTATGACACCTGTCCTGCCTACCTGGACGATAATGTCCTTTATGAAGGTTGTTTTCTGCATGGCTGGAAATTTATAGGCAATGGCCCATCGCGGGCTTTTTATTTTTTCACCCAATTGACGTTGAAAAAAAATATCATCCACCTTGATCACCATGCCGTCAATTTCATAGGCAAGCTTTTCCCTCAATGCTTAAGCTCTTTATAAAATTTTAAAACGCGGGCTATTGTTACACCCGGCAATATGTGTGGATTGACAGGAAACCCGAATTTTTTCAAGGTCAAAAGCATCTGTGACTGGCTTTGAAAAGAAATTCCTTCCACCAAACCTGTCCCATAAACAAATATATCAAGGGGGCGTGTGGCTGTAATTTTCGAATCCAATTGTCGCAATGATCCTGCTGCTGCATTTCTTGGATTGGCAAAAATAGTTTCACCCTGTTCAAGACGTATTTTGTTCAATTGGTGAAAATCCGGCAGCCGGATGATCACCTCCCCTCTAACCTCAAGCAGTGAAGGCATTTTACGTTTATCCCCATGCAGTTTTAGCGGGACAGTTCTGATGGTCCTGACATTCTGGGTAACCACTTCACCTGTGATTGCGTCTCCCCGGGTGATGGCCTGCACAAGTATCCCGTTTTCATACTTTAATTCCACGGCCACGCCGTCCAGTTTGGGTTCAATGGTATATAAAATATCTTCCCTGTTTAAATTTTTAACAATTCTTTTGTTAAAATCCAGTACATCCTCATCCTTGAAGGCATTATCAAGACTTAACATGGGAATTGAATGCAAGGCTTGCTTAAAACCAGTTAAAGGAGGGGCACCCACTCTTTTTGTCGGCGAATCAGGACTGGAAAACTGGGGAAATTTTTCTTCAATTTCAATGAGCTTTTTCAACATATCATCATATTCAGAGTCTGAAATTAAAGGATCATCCAGGACATGATATTGATAGCTGTGCTCTGTCAATTCCTTTTGAAGCCTTCTGGCTTCTTTTTTTATTGCATCATTCATTCTCACACATTTCCTGGGCAAAGGTCATAACTGCCTCACAGGCCGCCTTTCTGGCCAGTTTAAATCTTTTTGTCCTGAATCCGGGATCCCAGTCTTTTGATGCCACACTGTCAGACACAACAAGGACTGCTGCAATGCTAACCTTTCGATATTGAGCAACAGAAAAAAGAGCTGAACATTCCATTTCAACGGCGTGGGCGCCAAGGTCTCTAAAATAAGCGACCTTTTTTTTTGTCTCCCTGTAAATGGCATCCGTGGTCCAGATGGTGGTTTTTTGAAAACCAATTCCGCAGGATGTCAAGTGATCTGACAATTGATCTGTTAAATTCAAGTCAGGTAAGGAAACAGGAATTTTTTTATCAAGAATCCTGTAATTTACAGAGGTTCCTTCATCCACGATGGCGTTGCAGGGAAGAATAATATCTCCAACGTTTAATTGATCCCTCACAGCCCCGCACCACCCCAGAATAATAATTTTATCAGCTCCTTTTGCAATTAACGACTCTAAAAGCATAACAGCATAGGGAGCACCAATAAAGGGGCCGGCAATACAAACACCCTTATTACACCCCTCATGGGTCACAAGGGTGCTTGTAAAAAAAGGAAAAACCCGTGGTTTTACAATATTTGATTTTATGAGTTTAAGATCAGGTTCACAACTGACCATTACAGCCACAGAACCTATATTACAACCTTTGCGTACTCCCAGGGGAGGGACTATGGATTCATTATCCAGGTCCGACCATGTCGGACAAGTCATCTTTTACCTCATCAATAATATCATATATCCACATAATATCTTCAGCGGAAAGCCTGCCTGCTTTTGAAGGTGCCCTGTCCGATCCATCTTTTTTTTTAAGAATCCTTGGACCAAACTGGACTTTTGGTTCACCTTCTCCATATTGATGGATTGAAATAATAAGCCCGGTTTCCTCATTTTTCCACTCTTTTATTTTTTTATCCTTTTCAGGATCATATCCTGCCATAATTTTTTTCTCCTAAACTTTATAATTTTAAATCATAGAAAAATCTGCAATGTTTTTAAACAATTCTGACACAGATGATAACAAAGCAATCCTGTTCTGTCTTAATTTTATATCTTCTGCCATAACCATGACATCATCAAAAAAAGTATCCACGATTGGCCTTAAACTGGCAATATGCGAGAGTGCTGTATCGTAATCTCCTTTTTTAATCAAATCATCAACTAAGAGACGAACTTCACAGACAGCAGTGAACAACCCTTTTTCCGACGGATCTTCAAAAAGACTTTCATCCACAGCCACCCTTTGTGAATCCTTTGCTTTTTTAATAATATTTTCAACCCGCTTAAAGGTAATGGAAAGGGGTTCAAAATCCGGTTCTTTTCTTAAAGAATCCATGGCCTTAACCCTTAAAACAACATCAGGAACATTGTCAAAGGATGCCCAGAGCGCTGAATTAACAGCTTCTTTTGAAAATCCCCTGTCCGTCAGGATATTGACCATTCTGTTTTGAAGAAACTTCTTTATTTTTACCGCAATTGCCTGTCTGTTACCTTCCATGTCAATATAGGCTGAAAGCCCTTTATCAATCATGGCAGTTAAAGAGACTTCCATGTTTTCTTCCATCATAATCAGCAGAATGCCAATCCCCTGCCGTCGCAGTGCATATGGATCTGCTCCGCCAGTGGGAATCAGATCAATAGAAAAACAGCCGCAAATGGTATCCAGCTTGTCTGCTATTGCCAAAAGACAGGCCACGGGATTTTCAGGCAATTGGCCACCGGAATAAACAGGCTTGTAGTGCTGTTCAATGGCAAGGGCTATATCTTTTTTTTCGCCTGCTTTCAGTGCATAGACCCTTCCGATAACTCCCTGAAGTTTTGTAAATTCAATGACCACCTGACTGACAAGGTCAGCCTTGCAGATTTGTGCAGCCCTTGCAACATCCTGTGTCAAATTTTCTTTATCATTGTATGATGATTCCTGGGCAAGATATTCAACAAACGCTTTAACCCGCAGAGTTTTGTCATAGACTGATCCCAGTTTCTCCTGAAAGGTTACATTTTTAAGCTTTTGGGTAAATTCATCCAAAGAAGACTTACAATCCACTTCAAAGAAAAATTTTGCATCAGAAAGTCTTGCGCGTAATACTTTTTCATGACCCCTTGCCACAAGCCGCATATCTTTTGCCCTTGTGTTGTTAACTGCTATGAACAAAGGTTTTAGATTATTGTTTTCATCTATCAAAGCAAAATATTTCTGATGCTCTCTCATGGCTGTGATCAAAACCTCATCAGGCACTTCAAGAAATTTATCATCAAAGGTGCCCACAACAGGAAATGGAGATTCCACAAGGTTTGTCACAAGATTGATCAATTCATCATCTTCAAGAATCCTTGCACCATGCTCTTTTGCACAGACTTGTATGGCTTTTGTCAGGACAGCCTTTCTTTTCTCAATATCCGGGATAACACCGGCCGTTTCAATCACCTTAATATAGTTGTCTGCCGATTTAACATTATATTTGCCCGGCTGCATAAAGGGATGCCCGAAAACGTATGAAGAAGATTTGATCTTGCCTACTTTAAAATCAAGCTTTTTCTCCCCAAGAAGTCCAACCAAAGAAATAATGGGCCGGGCAAAACTAATGGGAAGATCTCCCCACCTCATGCTTTTTGGAAAAGGAAGGGATAAAATCTGTTTTGCAAGAATGCTTTCAAGTATTGCAGCACAGGTCTCACATTTTTCTCCGATAACCGCAGTGAGATAACGACCCTTTGGTGTGTCCTGAACTTTGATCTGATCAAGTGAAATACCGGCTTTACCGGCAAATTTTTCTGCGGCAATGGTTGGATTCCCGTTTTCATCAAATCCCACCCTTTCAGGAGGGCCTGTAATGGTTGAAGTTTTTTCATTCTGAAAATCTGCCACATTTTCCACCATCAATGCAAGACGGCGGGGTGTTCCATAAATCCTGGCATTGCCATGATCAATTCTAAAATTGTCCAGAGCTGACAGGATATTTTCTTTAAAGGCATTCAGGGCAGGGATAATATAACCGGCCGGGATTTCTTCTGTGCCAATTTCAATTAAAAGCGTATTCATTTTAATTTACCCCTCCATTTTTCAACAATGGGTGCCCCATTTCTTTTCTTTGTTCAATATATGCTTTGGAAGCCAGCCTTGCAATATCCCTTATCCTTTTTATATAACCTGTTCTCTGGGTCACGCTGATGGCACCCCGGGCATCTAAAAGATTAAAAGTATGGGAGCATTTCAAACAATATTCATAGGTGGGAATAACAAGCCCTTTTTTTATTATTCTATGGGCTTCTGCCTCATATTTTTTAAACAGATCAAACAACATATCCACATCGGCAATTTCAAAATTATAGGTGGACTGCTCCACTTCCTGCATGTGATAGACATCCCTGTAAGTCACATCATCATTCCATTTAAGATCAAATACATTATCCACACCCTGAAGGTACATGCAGATCCTCTCCAGACCATAAGTCAACTCAACGGGAACCGGGTTTACATCTACACTGCCCGTTACCTGAAAATAGGTAAACTGGGTGACCTCCATGCCATCCAGCCAGACTTCCCATCCAAGACCTGAGGCACCAAGGGTTGGAGATTCCCAGTCATCTTCAACAAACCGTATATCATGTTCAAGGGGATCAACCCCCAAAGCTTTCATGGAATCCAGGTATAATTGCTGAACATCGCTTGGAGACGGTTTTAAAAGCACCTGATACTGGTAATAATGCTGAAGCCGGTTCGGGTTTTCACCATAGCGGCCGTCTGTGGGACGTCTTGAGGGCTGTACATAGGCAACCTTCCATGGCTCAGGTCCAAGCGCCTTTAATAGTGTGGCTGGATGAAATGTTCCCGCTCCCACTTCCATGTCATAGGATTGTATGAGGACACAACCTTTTTGAGCCCAGAAATTATTTAAAGTTAAAATTACATCTTGAAAATTCATTTTACTCCACTTTTTCAATAAAAAATTTATACGAAAGCATTAAGATATGAGTAGTACAACTCACAACTCACCATTCACCATTAAACATTAAACGTAACTGTTCAGCCCGTTAAAAGAAATTATCTCATAGCCCTGTCTGATGGATATTTGCAGGAGGTTAAGCGTTTAGCATCGAACAAAAATATCCATCGGATAGGGCGGTTTCAAGCATAAGAGCTGAATAGTTACCATTAGACATGAGTATTAACATATTATAATACCTTTAGTCTCAATTTTTGTATCCAAAATTTTTGCAGTCTCAACCGAAGTCAGTATTTCCTGCCAGAAAAATTTTAAATTTTGAATATCCAAGGTTTCTCCGATTGCCCAGAGACACCCTCCCCCACCAGCACCGGTGAATCTTGCACCGCAGTCACAATTTATAGCCTTTTCAAACATTTTTTTGCCTGCCTTGTCAAGCACATCCGGGGTCATTTCAAGCCTTAATTTTGTTTCCTGATTCATAAGCTTTGCTGCCTTCCTGAAATTCTTGCTCTTTACTGCCTTTGAAAATTCTTTTGTTAAATCTACAATTTTTTTAAATACTAATCTTGTTTCACCCCGGACAAAGGACTCAACCCATTGTTTATTAATATCTTTTGATACATGGGGAATTCCACAATAAGCAATGAGAATATTGGAGTTAAAGGCCTTTATGTCGACTTCATTTTCAAAGACAGGTATCTGTTCAAACTCAGGATATTTTTCTCCCATTTTCCAGATCCATTGATTTACCCCGCCAAAAGCCGATGCAAGCTGGTCCTGCATACCACAGGGAACCCCTGCCACACTGGACTCTATATAATGTGCAAGCCAGGCGATCTGTTCGGGATTTATTTTTTTACCAAGGGCCTTATAAAATGCCGATATAATGGCCACAGCCGCAGAAGAAGACCCTCCCAAAGCACTCCTGGGTGGCGAGGAAGATTCAATTTTGATATGAACACCATGGGCATCAAAATATGTTGCCAGGGCAAACATAAGCCCCATGGGATGATTAAACGGTGCCTCGTCATTTTTAAAAACAGCGCTTTCAAACCCCTTGGATGAAACCTTGACATATCCCTTTTCCCAGGGCAAAAGACTGACCTTTGTCCTTAAATCAAGGGCAATGTTAAAACTGGATGGTGACAAATAATGTAAGGGCAGATAAAATGTACTGATATCCAGAGTGCCACCGAGATCCACCCTGCAGGGAACAGAAGTCTGAATATAATTTTTTTCAAGTATTTTATTAAAATTCATTTTTCCTGTCTTATCCGATTAAGAAATTGCAGGCTTTTAAACTCCCTTCCAATATAAAAGGGAAGAAAGGCTTCCACAAGCATTTCTCCTTCTTTTATGGCAATGCCTGAAAATTTTATTCTGTCAGCCCTGCTGATATCGCTGGTGTTTATCCAGTGAATCTGTTTTAAGGTCCCTTTTGAAACCATAAGCCCATAATTTGATCTTTTTTTAATGCAATTTTGACAAATGATTCGACCTTCGGCAAAGTCAAACCAGACTTTTTTTTGTTCTATATTATCAACAGGTGTTTTACATTTATCACAGTTTTCAATATTGGGAAAAAATCCAGATATACTCATAAACCGTATCTGGAAAAAAAGGCTGAGCACTTCTTTGGACAGAACTCCCTTATTTAATGCATCAAGGGAAAATAACAGCAGATGATATAAATCTGCCTGTTGTTTGTTTTCCTCCAGCCAGAAATGCATAACCTCTGCCCAATAACTTGCATAGGCTGTTTTAAATACATCATACCGAATATTTGCAAAACCATTTTCAAGATCTGCCTGGGACAATATAGTCAGGCCATCTTTCTTTTTTTTGGGGAATGTGCATTGGATATGATTGACAGAAAAAAGATCCAATGCACCGGAAAACCGTTTAATGCTCTTTTTTGCATTTTTTGCAATCACGGATATTTTCCCTTTAGATTCTGTTAAAAAGCTGATTATGAAATCATGATCACCATATTCAATTTTTCTGAGTAATATGGCATCAGTAACAAATCCAGGCATAACAAACCAGCCTAAAGGTCCAAAAGCTGCGTTGCTATCATGAAATAACAATACACACTCACAATATCAATGGAAGTTGTGACAAAGGGTCCTGTTGCAACGGCAGGATCAATATTTAGTCTCTCAAGAATAAGGGGCACCATGGAACCCACAAGCGCTGCAATAGACATGGATGTTATTATGGCAAGCCCCACAGCAAATGCCAATGGCACGGAAAACGGTTCTGCAGCAAAAACAAATTTTGCGATAATTCCAATAAAAACACCATATATGATACCCAGGATAACCCCTACAGCCAATTCTTTTGAAACTACTTTGGAAAAATCCTGAAGGTTAATTCTTCCTGTGGCAATACCCCGGACAACAATGGTTGAACTCTGGATACCGATATTTCCCCCCATTCCCATAATAACAGGAATAAATGCAGCCAGGGTTGTAAATTTTGCAAGATCTTCCTCAAATCCGCCGATGATAAAAAAAGCAGCGACCCCCCCTAAAAAACTTGCAAACAACCAGGGCAGACGAATCCGAGTGCCTCTCCATATAGTCTGGGTTTCAATGTATTCTTCACCCACTCCAGCCATTTTTAACATATCTTCTGTTGCAGCTTCATGGAGGATATCAATAACATCATCAACCGTTACAATTCCAACGATCCTGTTATCATCATCCACAACAGGAACTGCCAGATAATCATACCTTGACACCAGCCTTGCCACTTCCTCCCTGTCTGTATAGGGTTTTACAGTGACAAGATCCTGTGCCATAAATTCTTTTAAAGGTTTTTCCGGATGGACAACCACCAGCTGCCTTAATGAACTGACACCGACAAGTTTTCCATATTCATCAACAACATAGATATAAAATGGCATTTCAACATCCAGATACTTGTTCTGTAATGCTTCTATAACCTGTTTTGCCACCACATCCTCTTTCAATGCGATAAAATCTGTTACCATGAGACTTCCGGCAGTATCTTCACCATAGCTCATCAGCTGCTCAATATTATCGGATTCTTCTTTCTGCATCTTTGAAAGGATTTGATCAGAAAGCTCTTCATCCAGAAGGGTCAAAAGGGAGGCTGCATCATCAGAGGGCATGTGATCGAATATATCCACCAGCCTATCAAATTCTACATTTTTTACAAAGTCCAGGAAAAGTGTCTCGTCAAGCATGGAAAACAGAACACCAATTTCTTCCGGGTCATCCATAAGCCCGAACAGCTTTTCCCGGTTATCAACAGACAATTCTTTAAAGGTAAGGGAAAGATCTGCCATATGGGTTTTTTTAATAATATTGACCAATTGCCTGGTTGCCCCACGTCGCAGCAGTCTTTTTAAACTGGCAGTCAAAAGTTTTATCTTTTCATTGTGCATGGTCTTCCTTTGTTTAAAAAGGCAAAAGCCAATTTAAAGCATGATTTTTATGTGCGCATTTTTCTTTAATGATTCAAGCCAGGTTTCAAATTTTTTCTCGGCCTGTTCATTGTATAAAATTTCATGAATTTCATCGCGGGCCTGTTGTAAGGTTTTGTTACCATCCAGAACAATATCTTCTACATAAAAAATTTGGAACCCCTGGGAGGTTGAAATGACGTTTGAATAATCCCCAATATTTAACCCAGATATAATTTCTTTAATATTTTCAGCAAAATTACGGATATCAAACAATCCAAGATCCCCACCTTCGATTGCATTAGGTGAGAGTGAATGTTTTTTTGCAAGGGCTGAAAAATCCTTTTTAGCATCCAGTTTCTTTCTGATTTCTTTGATCCCATCCTCATTGTCCATAAGGATATTTCTTAAGTGATACTTTTTTTTGCCTGAATATTTTTCAGCATTAACGTCATAATAATTTTTTATATCAGATTCCGTGATAATCACTTTTGATTTTACCGCATGGTTAATCAACCGGGATTGTAATATCTGTTTTTGGACATTTTCGCGGTATTCTTTTAAAGTTAGTCCCTCTTTATTTAAAGCATTCTCAAATTCTTCCTGGCTAAGTGACCTGGCTTTTTTTACATTTTCCAGGGCATTATCCACCTCAATATCTGATACATTGATTTGATACTTCTGGGCTTCCTGCTGGGTTAATGATCTATCAATCAATGCCATGAGTATCTTATTATTAATTTGTTTTAACGACTCTTTTTTCTTTTCTTCTGAATACCCGGAAGACTCCATATTTTTTATATATGGTTCCGTTTCTTTACTTAATTGAACCCAGGTGACAATATCATTATTCACAATGGCAACAATCCTGTCGATAACCTCAGCTGATATCGACCCACTAAAGCCAAAACAGATTATAATCAAAGAAAAAATAACCCCATTAATTTTCTTTTTCATTTTCTTTTACCTCGCTCTTTTCTATATCAATTAAAAATGTTTTTAATTTTTCCATATTGATTTGCACCGGATAATCATTGTAAAGCTGTTGTATCCATTCATCGTAATGGTCTTGAGCCTTCTGGAACCGAAGACTGGATACCAGTTCTTTTTCATTCTCAATCTTTGTTAAACCCGGGGTATTTTCATCCTTTTTCTGGATATCGGCAATTATATGTTTTTTATAAAACCCTACAATATCCTGTGCCGTGATTTCAATCTTTTGTTTTAGTTCCTGATCAATAAATTTTTCCATGATCATATTTTTCTTAAATCTTTTTTTCCACAATGGATAAGATATGGCATTTTTTAATAAAATCTGTTCAAAGCTGTCTTCTGGATAATCTTTTTTGAATTCGTCCTCGGCAGCCTTGACCTCCTGGTCTGTCACATTCACGCCCTTATCAGCCGCCGCGCTGAGAAGAAGGATCTCTTTGGAAAGCGTTTGAACAAGATCCATTACCATTTCATTATATCCCATTGGATTTTCTTCAATATCATATGGATATGCAGTCCTTTTAAGATCAAGTTCTTCTATAAAATCTGAACTGGTAATGATCATTGACGCGGTTTTAATTAAAAACAAAGGCTCTGTTCCCTTTTCAGGACCTTTGCAACCCATAAGAATAAGCGCGCAATAAATAAAAATCCAACCCTTGAAACGCTTGTTTAAATCCTTCATCAATTTTATTAACCCAACCTTATTTTCTGTTCAAAAAAACCCTTCCAAAGGTTAATAAGAATAGCATTACCCTATGTTTTGTGCAAGACAAAACAGGTTGCTTTGCTGCTTGCCAGGCTGATCGCCTTACTGGAGCATTATGGATCATGGATTCCGTAAAATTTCTTATGGCAAATATCCAAAAAATTAATTTTAAGCATTGATTTGTCATCAAAAGTATGGGAATCCTTGATCATGAAAAAACTTTGGAGATTCTTTTGATGACTCAAAAACCAACCTATGAAGAGCTAGAACAAAAAATTATAAAACTTCAATACGCGGAATCTGAGCGCAGGAAAGCAGAAAAAGCGTTGCAGGCATCCCAAAAAAGATTTCTCACTGTATTAAACAGCCTTGATGCAACCATTTATGTAGCCGACTTTGAAACATATGAAATCCTTTTTATGAACAACTACATGAAAAAGATTTTCAAAAAGGATGTCACCGGTGAAATATGCTGGGACGTTTTTAGAGGAGAACCCAGGCCCTGCTCCCATTGTACAAATGATAAATTACTTGATAAAAACAAAAAACCCACGGGCGTTTGTATCTGGCAAGATCAAAATCCATTCAGTGGGAGATGGTATATAAACTATGACCGGGCCATAGAATGGACAGATGGACGGATGGTTAAACTTCAAATAGCCATTGACATCACTGATCAAAAAAGGGCTGAAGAAAAATTAAGAAAAAGTGAGGGACAGTATCGCGCCTACTTTGAAGGAATTTTTTCAGGAACTTATATCTCAAGTCCTGAGGGAAAACTGATTGCATGTAATAAGGAATATAATAAAATTTTCGGATTCAACAACACCCAGCATGCAATGGAGACGCCTATTCAAATGCTTTCTGTGAATTCTGACGAGAGACTTGATTTTTTAAATCTTCTTAAAAAAGAAAAACAATTAACAGGTTATGAACCCAATTTTAAAAAAATTGATGGAACACCTCTTCACCTCATAGAAAATGCTTCAGGTGTGTTTGATGAAAACGGTAATCTTACTCAAATCAGAGGATTTCTATTAGACGTTACAAAACAGAAAAAACTTGAAAACCAATTGCTGCAGGCTCAAAAGATGGAAGCCATCGGCACCCTTGCCGGAGGTATTGCCCATGACTTTAACAATATTCTCGCAGGTATTTTTGGGTATGCTCAATTGGCTGAAATACATATTAATCAACCTGAAAAAGCAAAGGAACATATTGCCCAGGTGGTTAAAAGCGGAAAAAGAGCAGCAGCACTGATTCGGCAGATACTTACATTCAGCCGGCAGTCTGAATTTAAAAAGCGGCCTATGACTGTTTACCCCTTATTAAAGGAAGCGCTTAAATTAATCCGATCCTCAATCCCTTCAAATATAGAGATCAAGGAAAATATTTTTTCCAAGGCAATGATTATAGCAGACGCGACCCAAATACATCAGGTCATCATGAATCTTTGCACAAATGCATATCAGGCAATGGGTGATACGGGTGGTGAATTGACGGTGGGATTGCATGAGGTTGAAATTTCCAAACAACAAAGTTTTCCAGACCTCAATATCTTAACTGGCAAATACATCAGACTTGAAGTAATTGATACGGGTCATGGCATAGATGAAAAAACGCTGGGAAAAATATTTGATCCCTATTTTACGACAAAGGAGACGGGAAAAGGGACGGGCCTGGGTCTGGCTGTTGTTGACGGCATTGTAAAAAAACAAAACGGGTTTATTAAATCATTTAGTAAGGTTGGTCATGGTTCCAAATTTCAAGTATTTTGGCCCATAATTGAACAAAATAGTGTTCCTGAAGTGTTTGTGAAAAAAAAACAGCCCTGATTCGTGAAGTACTTGATAGAAAAACTAATTAATTAAAAAAATGACAGGCTGTCAAATGGTTTAGGTCTTCTGAATTTTTAAGCAGTCCCGGCTCCTTTTCTTTACAGATATTTTGAACCTGCTCACATCGGGTATTGAACCTGCATCCAAAAGGTGGGTTCTCCACTGAAGGCAACTCTCCTTTTAAGATGATCCTATGCCGGGCAGATGTTGGATCCGGTCTGGGTATAGATGATAAAAGCGCCTTGGTATATGGATGCAACCCGTTATTGTAAATAGCATCGGCATTTGCCACCTCAACAATTTTACCCATATACATGACTGCAATCCTGTCTGAGACATGGTTTACAACAGATAAATCATGGGAGATAAAAACATAGGTCAGTTCCATTTTCTGTTGGAGTTTGAGTAAAAGGTTTAAAATTTTAGATTGAACGGAAACATCCAGTGCTGAAACAGGTTCATCACAAATAATAATTTCCGGTTCAAGGCTGATGGCTCTGGCAATACCAATTCTCTGGCGCTGGCCGCCTGAAAATTCATGGGGGAATTTAGAAAGGGTGTCGGGCAAAAGGCCTACCCTTTTTATCAAGTTGTTAATTTGTGAATCCAAATCCCCCTTTTTTTGTCCATGAATAATATATTTTTCTTCAAGGATCTCTTTAATAGTCTGCCTGGGATCCAATGATTCAAAGGGATCCTGGAAAATCATCTGCAAATTTAAGGCCAGTTTTTTTCTCTGCTTAGAGTTAAGACTGGAAACATTCTGGTTCTTTATAATAACCTGTCCTTCCGATGGTTCATAAAGTCCCATGAGACATCTTCCCAGGGTTGTTTTACCGCAGCCTGATTCGCCGACGATACCCAGGGTTTCACCTTTGTTCAGGGAAAACGAAACACCATCAAGGGCATAAACCCAACCAGTCCGCCGCAAAAAAACACCGCCTGTGACAGGAAAATATTTTTTAAGATTTTTAACTTCAAGAATCGTCATATCGCCACTTATTGAATAAACCTCTCCTGCGCCTTTTTTCCAAGAATAAATTTTAAAGAATTGAACCTGTCAGGAGCTTTAGAACATAAAAGAAGGGTTTTCTAACACCATCTTAAGAAAACCCTTTGAAAATCTTATACAACACTTACGTTAACGGCTGCCGGCCCTTTCTGGCCATCTTCTACTTCAAAAGTGACCTTGTCACCTTCATTCAGTGATTTAAAACCGTCTCCAAGTATGCCGGAATGATGAACAAATACATCCGGTCCGTTTTCCTGCTCAATAAAGCCATACCCTTTTGAATCATTGAACCATTTTACGATCCCATTTGCCATTGTGACTCTCCTTACTTAAAATAAATAATAATAGTTTCAAACTTCAGGTCTTGCCACTCTAACAGATGGGTCTTGCCTTTAGAACGAAACTGCTAAGCCTTTCTACAAAGGGCTTGCGTTGAGTATTATTTACTTTGAATTAAAAAATCAAGGATTATTTTAAATAAAATCATTTTTTTTATTTTTTTGTATATCTGCTAAATGGCAGGCTGCTGTGTGATTTCGTCCCATTTTTCGCTCCAGAGGGACTATTTTTCTGCAAATATCCTCAACCCATGGACAACGGCTTGCAAATCTGCATGCCTTGGGCATATTCAATAATGACGGGACATCCCCCTTAATTGTCGGCAGAATGGTTTTGGATTCTCCTGCCAAAGAAGGGATAGAAGTTAACAATCCTTTGGTATAGGGATGACAAGGATTTTTAAACAATGTCATCACTTCTGCTTTTTCAGCAATCCTTCCGGCATACATGACAACAACATCATCACAATTTTCTGCAATAACTCCCAGATCATGGGTAATTAAAATAACAGACATGCCTGATTTTACTTGAAGATTTTTAATCAAATCCAGAATCTGGGCCTGGACTGTCACATCAAGGGCCGTTGTGGGTTCATCTGCAATCAGAATATCAGGTTCACATGAAAGTGACATGGAAATCATTACCCGCTGCCGCATACCGCCGGAAAGCTGATGAGGGTATTTTTTCATCACTTTTTCCGGATCAGATAGCCCTGTTTTTTCCAACATTTGAATTGCAGCTTTTTCCATTTCATGAAAGGACATTTTTGGAAAATGCAGTTTATAAACTTCTATCATCTGTTTGCCAATCCCATGGACAGGATTTAAGGCTGTCATGGGTTCCTGAAAAATCATGGAAATTTTTTTGCCCCGGATATGGTGCATCTCATCCACAGGAAGCCTTGAAATATCCTGACCATTGAATAAAATCTGGCCCTGAACCATCCGGGAAACCGGTTTTGGCAGCAATCGCATGATACTCAGGGCCGTTACACTTTTCCCGCAGCCAGACTCTCCTGCAAGCCCCAGGATCCTTCCTTTTTTCAATTGAAAATCCAAATGGTCCACGGCCCTGACCACACCCAGGTCAGTGTCAAATTCAATTACAAGGTCCCTTACATCCAGAATAATCTGCTCATCCACCCGGGCTCACTCCTTTTTAAATAGTTCATCCTTGATAACAACGGGCAAAAAGGATCTGTCTGACTTCATTGCATAAAGGGTTTCTTCCTTTTTTTCCACATTTATCCAGAAAAGCCCGCCCGTCATGCTGGAAAAGGGGTCAAACAGGCTGTCAGACCGCCTGGTCCCGTGGAAGTCCGGCAGTTCAAGCCATCTCCAATAACCCAGCCTGACATAGGGAACCATAAACGTGGGCACAAAAGCACCGGATTCGTGAACGGCATTCTGTATTTGCAATGACAGTTTTATTCTTTCTTCTTCATTTAAACTTGCCCTGTAATTGTCAATCAATTCATCCAGTTTAGGATCATCCGTGTTGGTAATATTATTGGTCTGGGGTTTATGGGCATTATCTGAATGCCATCCCTGCCAATAGGAGGGTCTTATATTGGTACTCCATCCCATCCATGCAACATCATGTTTTTTTTCCAGAAATTTTTTAAACATGGCCGTGGAATCCAGTCTTTCAAGCAAAAGCTCAATCCCGGCTTTTAATGCATCTTCTTTAAGCACCACAAGCCTTGGCATATGTTCCTCAAAACTATAGGTGACCTTAACTGAAAAACGTTTCCCATCTTTTTGCCAGATACCATCACTTCCCCGTGTCCAGCCGGCAGACATCATTAAATCGTTTGCCTTTGCGATATCATAAAGTCTTGGTTTTATCTTGTCGTCAGAATATCGCCCATATCCGGAAAAAGCCTGGGGCAGTCTAAAATAATCTTTCCTTAACACTTTATCTATGACTTTTTCAATATTCATTGCATGGGCAAAGGCATAACACAACCGCCTGTCTTTGAATATTTCCCTGTCCTGATTAAGCCACATCCCCTGTGCTGATCTCTCCTGATCATTAAAAAACCATATTTTATTGATATACCCTTTTTGAAACAAGGAAATTTTTGATTTCTCATGCCAGTATTTGGGCATTGTCAGGCCAAAGACATCAAGCTTGCCTTTTTTAAAATATTCCCATTGAAGATTACCATCCCGGATCACATCAAAAACTACTATATCAACATTGAACCTGTTCTTAAAATATTTTTGATCTTTAGCCCACCAGTCTTTTTTCCTTTTGAATTTAATAAATTTTCCTTTTTTAAAATCGCTGATCTCATAAGCCCCGGTATTGGGAACAATTTTCCAATTATAGGTTTGGACAAATGTTTCATCAAGGATTCCAAAATAGTGCCTGGGTGTGGGTGAAATACCCAGTTTCAGGTAAAGATCAGGCACGGCCTTGGTACTTTTTACCCCAATAGTGTAGTCATCATAGACAAGAACTGCTTCTATTTCTTTTGTATAGTAATCGTTATACCAGGGTGCAATAATATGTTCCGAACGCATGAATTCAAGGGTATAGACATAATCCCAGGCCGTTACAGGGGTACCATCCGACCATCTGGCAGATTTGTCCAGCTTAAAGTACATGATTTTTTTATCATCCCCAAAGGCCCAGTGGGTGGCAAGCTCAGGAATAATATTGTCTGTATTGGGATGGATATTAATCAATGACAATTGATTGTCTAAAATAGCACTTCTAAAGGAACCGTTTGAATCCGGTCCCACCACTCTGAAGGTCATGGGAAAACTTGTGATGGCAGAATGAAGGATTCCGCCTTTTTGGGCTTTTTCAGATGAAAAAACCGGGTCTGATTCATTGGCCAGCCATTTAATATGCTCAGGTAAAATTATATATTTTTTTTCCTCTTTGGAAAGAACATGTTTTTTTAACCCGGATGGCTCATCATTTTCTTGTGTATCATTGTTCCCACATCCTGACAGACAAAAACAAAGCAGCAGAATCAAACCAACCATAATTGTTTTAAATTTCATTTTTACTCCGGTATTAAAAATTGCTTTCCCGATATTTTTTTACTTTAAACATTATACGCCCTCATACCAGATTAAACCCGTGACAATCAATGTTTCTTTTGTTTTAACCCCATACCCGTGTAGATCAACATTGCCAAATTTCCTAAATGCCGATTTATCTCAAAAAATACACAGTTCCCGATTCCTTTCACTGCAAAATAAATTTTAAAAAAATATTGAACAGACCATTTGTCGAAAATGCTATTCCTGGCATTTTCGACAAATGGCGGTTTTTTGAAAAGTTTTGCCGGTCCACAGGTTGTGGAAAAGCACGGTTGGGCGCGTACACATATTATTCCAGCCCTTCTCCGGCATTGCTTTGTTCAACGCATCTGTTTAGGCATGGCACTGCAGGAATGCAATTCTTTAAAATCTGTTAAAATGTGATCTATATATTAAAAAGTTTAGTGAGAGAAATTGGTCTCTGTAAAACTTTATATCCTATAAAAATGAATGGGTGATTTTGTTAAAATGGATTTTTATACATTAACTGGAATATGAAAACATGGCTTTTGATAACGTTCTTGGTTCATATAGTTTAACCGGAAATTTCGGGCGTATATAGATATTGTTTGCTTTACCCCCAATCCCAGGAAGCATATCATAGCCGGTACGGGCACTAATGATTATCTTACCCTGGATAAATAAATAGCCAAATCTTTTGTTAATTCTGAAACCTTATCCGGTTGGGAGTCTAAATATTGCAAAACACCATTGCCTGTTAGGGCGCCCCACACGCTCAAGATAAGAATTCTGACTTGCCTGGAATTCTGTTTTATATTTGTGAGCTTTATCAAGTCTGGTTTTAAAAATTCGATATCTGCCATTAATTTTTCATTATTTTGATTATTCAAAACAATCTTTTGATTTCTGATAGTGTAATATGTTTTAGGCATTTTCATCAAATCCAAAAAACTTTCATTATCACCAACAAGGTCAAACGTATTATCAGTGAATATAAAGAATAAAGGGTCTTTATACTTTGCTTCTGTATATTGATTATTTTTTTCCGAGGCTGAAATTTTCCATTTTCCATTAATGGGGTAAGTAGTGGCTTTTTGTAGTTGGCTTGACACACCACTACGCACTGGCAAAACTCTTACATCGCTGTGGGTAGTTGATTTTAAGCCATATTTATTAAGTAGCTTGCCTTTACTCTTGTCGTAATCCTCCTGGGTAATCAAACCTTTATCCTGCATATTTTTTAATTTTATTAGTTTTGATTCAATGTCATCATCAGTTTGTTTCTCTAAGGAAAGGTCAATAAGTCCGTTTAACAAAGAGAATATTTCCGATTCATAGTCTGAAATTAAATTCTTTCCCGTTGATACACTAACCGTCACCGTACCGGATTTGTTTGTTAAATAATAATTAAGAACTATCATGTTGCTTGTTCCAGGGGGGTCGTCACGTTTTGCATAGCCCTTTATATACAGAACATCTTGGCCATTTACCTTTCTTATTTCTTCATTTATAATATTCATTTGCGAATGTACTACAGTGGAAATTGTTTTAAATGGACTAGGTATACGTTCCTCTTTCACGAAACAAAATAATTCTTGAGATTTATGAACAATAGCCCTAGCATTAATCACTCGTTTGTTTTTCATCATACCTTCAATCTCTTCATACCAAGGATGTCCCTTATAGATAATATCCCATTTATCTTTATCATACCACAATTGGTATTTGACCTTTTCACCCTGTATTACATCTTTTGAAGTTTGTGGTTTTACATAATGAATCCCTGATTTAGCAATGACAACTTTTTGGCTCTCTACACAACCATAAAGGCAGAATGTTAAAGAAATAATAGCAAGAAAAATATATTTTAGTTTCATAATTACCTCATTTAAATATTTTCTATTATCTTCATGACGAATTGTATTTTATCCATCATTTTGGTTTTGTCGCGGATTATTAATTCCTTACAATCCCATAGCAAAGTTCAAATAGCTTGTCAATTTGCAAAAAAAAATCAATTAGATAGCCAAAAACAAAATCAAATAAACCAAGATTCCATTCAACTTATTTAGAGTAAGCGGATCTTGGCCAAGGCTCTGAAAATTTTTATCCAAGAATCTGTAAATCTGTGATGTATATATTATACAGGAATATGCAATAATGGCTTACAATGCCGTTCTTGGCTCATATAGCGTAATCTTATTCAGATTTAGGATTAATCTATCATAGAATTTATCTCGACTATGAGACTTATTTAAAAACTTATTGACTTATAAGTTATTATTTAATATTATATGTACTTAATGGATATTTTTATATTTTTTTAAATCTTATGATAAAAAAGGAGAATTCATCATGAAAGATATCATTATAACAATTAAAAAGATGGCGAAGCAATTGACTACAGACATATCCCAATTAGGAGATGGGAGTACAAAAGAGCAACTTCACGGGGATGCCCTTGAATTGCTTTTGGAAATCCATAAATTAGAGACCGTGCATTTTCAAACACATTCCGATAGCCGAAATACTTCAACTGCAAAAGAACAATTTCATGCCGTAAAAATACTGGGCGAAGATTTAGTCAGGCATGAAATTAACAAAATGCATCGGAGGCTACCTGCTTGGGCAAACAAACAACATCAAATAAATTCAAAAATTTTAACCCTGTTTCTGAAAATGGAAGAAGAAATCGATTCTGATATTACGGAACAAATGCTTATGGAGAGATACAATAACCAGCCAGAATTTCATAGGAACTTCCCTCAAATGAAGACTGTTTCTTCCAAAAATCATGGGAAAGTTTTTGATGTACAAAATGGAATCATTAAAATTTGGGAACCAATTCGAGGCATAGTCCAAGAATACAAAGATATTGTATTCGGCAAATAATTTCCCCAAAAAATATTCAATTATATGGAAAATGGAACAATCAAATTTTAAAATTTCCCAAGAACCTATATTGGAGATAATCACTCCCAGCCTGAAAACGCAATACTAAATTTTATACATACTAAAGTTGATTCAAAATTTTATCCTGATATTCAACATAATTGGCGATACAGTAGCTTGTGCCCAAAGCTCAGAAAACTATTTTTTTAAATCGCTTGATATCAATTTGTTATATTTACCGGAACACGAAAGAATGGCTTATAATAAGCTTCTGTTAAATATAGTTGAATGCCAAGAGACAAAAAAGTGTTATCTATACTGCAAGATATAGTATCAAGTCTGATTCAAAAAAAACAGTAGATAATTCCTGTTATTCAGGATTCAGATAAACCTGCTTTTCGAAGGGCTTTAATAATGCGTTAAATCCGGGGCTGGTTTTTATCAAGTGCCCATTTTTATATTTTCTTGACAGAAAGCAAGTTCTTATCGTATTTTGCTAAAAAGACCACCAAGCAACCGAAGGCAAGGGGTGATCAGATGGAAAATATTGAATATATCGGCATCGAAAATAGAAAGCATATGCGTACGACCTATCCCGTCGCCAAACGGGCAATATTTCGAGCAAGGGGCCAAAAATTAGAAATCAAGGATATATCCAGGGGCGGCCTAAAATTCTCCCACCGGGACGAAATCATAATCAAGGGATGGGTGAAAGGGACCGTGGATTTGACCGACGGTACCCGCATCGAGGGGGAAGGAGGAAAATCACCTCTCTTATTAAAATTCCTACACCGGAAATCACAGTACTATAAATTGTAGTGCAAGACAAATAATCTCCCAAAAAAATATTCAATTATATAACCAAAAACAAAATTAAATAAACAAGATCCCATGAAGCTATATTGGAGAGTTCCTGTAACCGATTGATACTGCATTCTATCATTAATATTTTAACATCATGCCCATAAACCGTGTGTAAGACCTTTAAATAAAATTGTAACGCAAATTTGTAGCCACATAATGCCGGAAGGTGTGCGGTCCCCTTCCATCACCATTTGTTTTAAGGCCAAGGTCTTTAAGCATGCTGTTGATAATTTTGTAAATCATAATGCCCTTGTACCGAATAACAGAAATCCATCGTTCTCGCCCTCAGGG
>CAYWGN010000054.1:0-22778 GCA_964457495.1 uncultured Desulfobacula sp. | reverse complement strand
TATTATGACTACCGAAAACTGCTTTCAGGCATGTCGCAAAAGAGCCGCACCCAAACGATTCTGGGGAATCAACTGATCCAAATTACTTTAATAATTGGCAATCTGTTAAGCCTATATCCTTAGAACAATTACATTCGTAGCAATAATCAAATCGAACAATTACATAGAGATGGATTTTACCTGTCCCTCGCAATAATTTGTCTTGGCTGAAATCATTAACAATTTTGTTAATTCCTGATGGAGTTCTCGATTATTTCGGACGTTTCGATGGGACCGGACCTTAGTTTACCGGCAAGCCAGGAAATAGTTGATGGAACTGAGCTTGAAAATATCATGAACAATAATGACAGGGAGGAAAAATCATGAGCAAAGCCATTATAATGACCAAAACAGGAGGGCCTGAAGTTCTGGAATGGAAAGATTATGATCCGGGCGCTCCAGGGCATGGCGAGGTTCTGCTGTGCTATGAAGCAGTGGGATTGAACTTTATTGATGTTTATCACAGAACAGGCTTATATCCCCTGCCCTCTCTTCCTGCAATACCGGGCATGGAAGGAAAGATAAATATTAAAGTCAGACAGACCTATCCCCTGGCAAAAGCCGCGCTTGCACACATGGATCTGGAACAGCGGAAAACAAAGGGTTCATCAATCCTCACTGTTTGAACAACCACCCTTTGTAATTGAAAACCTTGCCCTCCGACAGCAGCTTGCTGTCATGAGGAAATCGTTGATTATCATAAGGGGTAACTTAATCCATATTATTGAAAGTCCAGCAAATGCTCTTCAAGAAAGCCATCGAATTCTTAAACAAGGCGGAAGACTGATTATTGCAACTTATACAAATTATGGCATGAAGCTATTCGAAAAAATTAAACTGGGCTTTAGGTTTGCTAAAGGCTGGGGAAATCCGAGGCAATATTAGTTTTTATCCATCCGTTCAGCTTCAGGAAATGAAAGAATTGTCTCAAGCTCCAAATGCGTGCTTTTTTGCTAACTGCGGGGTTTGGGGGTTAGCAGGTATAAAGAGACAATATTGCATGAATAATATACAAACTCAAATTATTGAATTCGATAACTCAAAGCACAGAAAGCAGGTTGTTGATCTTTGGCAAACTGTGTTCAGTTATGAAGCATCACATAATTCACCAGAAGTTGTAATTGATAAGAAGTTACAAAATAATGACGACCTTTTCTTTGTGATACAAAATGACCAAAAAGTCATAGGCACTGTCATGGCTGGATATGATGGCCATAGAGGGTGGATTTATTCAATTGCAGTTCATCCAGAATATCAAAAACAAGGTATTGGCTCCGATTTGCTTTCATTTATTCATGGCCAATTGGAGGAACTTGGATGCTTAAAAATTAATCTCCAAATCATGGAGGGTAACGAAGCAGTGCAGAAATTCTATTTAGCTAATGGATATTCAGTTGAAAAGCGAGTGAGCATGGGCAAAAAACTTTATTGATGCTGAACAACTGCTAACAAATATTTGGAACTGATGGCAATAGAAAAAAAATATACTGGGCGTTATCAGCAGGTATGTAATCGTCCTTGACCTGGTGGGATTGGAATATATTATCAATACTAAATCTCAACAAACCAAATGAACCGAATAAAAGAACAGTAACGTCTCTTACAAATTACCAAAACTATTTTGATCTGGTAGAAAAATGTTGGCCACTTTTTTCTACAGACTCGTTAGACCACATTTCAAAAATCCAACTGTATTATTTACATCAAACAGAAATATTTTAACTTGACATTGATATCAATAGTAGTATCATTTTCATATGAAAAGCATAGCTGAAAAATTACAACAGTTTAAAAATAATTCCAAAGATGTAAAATTTTCAGAATTATGCAAAGTGTGTGGTTTTTATTTTGGAGAAGCCCGACAATCAGGATCAAGTCACATGGTATATAAAATCCCATGGAGTGGCGATCCTCGTGTTAATATTCAGGACTCAAAAGGGAAAGCAAAATCATACCAGGTCAGACAGGTATTAAAAGCTATTGAAAGATTGGAGGTAGAAAGTGGCAATAAAAAATGATCACTATACATATAGAGTAACTTGGTCATCGGACGACGATGAATATGTGGGTTTATGTGCAGAGCTGCCTAGTTTAAGTTGGTTAGCCGAGACCCCGGAATCTGCTTTAAAAGGAATTCGAAATATAGTCGCTGATGTAATTGAAGACATGAAGAGCAACAAAGAGAAAATTCCTGAGCCTATTGCTATTAAAAATTATAGTGGGAAATTTATGGTTCGGGTTCCTCCAGATGTCCATCGTGAACTTGCTATTAAAGCAGCAGAAGCCGGCGTCAGCTTAAACCGCCTCGTTAGCTCTAAATTAAGTTATTAATTTTAAAACAGAGTAAGTGGTCTTCCTCTAAAAAATTAAACGTGGGGAAATTTGCGGAAATTTTTGACAGAGAACAGGAAGTCCAATCGGATGAGTCGCAACTCATGCCCCGGACGGATTAAACCCAAGTTATTATTTTAAACCTGCATTTTTTGTGGATACATTTGTTTTTACATGCGATTTCCCTTGCCACCTCCTTTCTAAAAAGAGGCAATTGTTAATTTTTCAACGGTATTTTTAATATCCAAATCAAATGCTTTTTTTTCATCTTTTCCAAGCCCAAAGCTGCTGAAACGATACTGGTTGTGAAGCCTCAAAAGGTTTTTAAGATTATCGTATATATTTTTGTTGTCAAAATGATGCCCTATTCTCTCAAGCCATGAAAAATAAGTCTCATATGGATACCTTGGAAAGCCTTGTTGAATCAGAGCCTTTTCTATCAAATAAAAAGAAATATCATGGGAGTCTTGTTTTGTATCTTCCCGGGATTTGTCAGACAGCTTGATCCTCTTGATTTTGTTTGATCTTCTAAGTCTGAAAAACAATATCAATCCCAACGGAAGGATAAGCCAGAGGCCATATTGATTCATCAGTTCAGCCCCGGTTTCATGCCGCAATTGGGACAGCTTAAATACCAGAAAAGAAAAAAAATCACTTGTCATTGAGGATTTTATTTTTTTGCTGTCCATCTCCAAAAATCCTGGCAGCGTGGTATCAAAATTTATCCACTGGCCGTTCACAAAGGCTTTTGCCCAGGCATGGGCATCCCTTTGTCTTACAACCAGGTGATTTCCCAGGCGGGAATATTCATGGACCATATACCCCGTGGCATATCGAGCAGGGATCCTGGCCTGTCTTAAAAGAAGTGTGGTTGCCGTGGCAAAAAATTCACAATGTCCTGATTTTGTGTGATTTAAAAAATTTTGCAATGGCGTTTGCCGGTCTTGTTCTCCTTTTAAATCCAGGGAATAGGCATATTCAGTTAAAAAATAGTGTCTAATGGTGTTTAAAATCTCTTGTTCTGACATCTTATCAAGGGCCAGTTCTTCAACTATTTTTACAATTCCGGGCAGTTCATTTTTTGGAACCAGCAAATCCTGATCACAAGGGATTGCATCATATGACAAAATGCCGGTATAGGATACAACACCCTTTATCAGGGAGGGTACGTTTTCTACCCTGATAGACTGCATTGCATTTTTATTGCAGGCACCAGCTTTCATTTCAGATATATTTATGACACCGGAAGGCAGGCTTAAAATCGCATTTTTTCTTGGCGGCATGAAATAGATAGTCATTTTTCTACTGGGGTTTACTAGGGGATTTATCTGCCAGAAGGTTTTATCATGGGTATTTTCAATGGGTTCAAACCCATAGCCTGCATACCAGTTTGAAATTGAAAATCCACTATAGGTGGCAGTGTGAAAAAGGTATGTTTTGCCCGCAATATAATCTTGAAAAGAGACCCTTAAAACAATTTTATCAGATAATTTAAGCTTTCCGATTTCGCCTAAAGCCGTAAAGTTTTTAAACGGGTTATCATTATAATAACCGGCATAATAATCCATCATCCACTGGTTTATTCTCATGCTTGCCAGTCGAATGGTGTTATGCCCGACAAATCCTAAAACAATTGCGATAAAAATACATGAGGCCCATAAAAAAAATGAAACCCGCCTTGACCGGACCTGCCATAATCCCCAGACAAAAAACAAAACCACGCTGGCATAAAATAACGGCCCTTTTGAATTTGCCGTGGCACAAGCAAGGATACAAAAAAGACTATAAAGAAAAGAGATGTCAATTTCTTTAAAATTATTGCCATTGGTTTTCAGTCTTTTTTTTCCAAATATAAAAAAAGATCGGCTGTCTATGGTACCCTTTACACTGAATTCCTGGGCAGCAATAACAGGGGAAAAAACCAATGGGAGCCATTTTAAAATAATCAATATTGCCTTTTGGGCTTCCAGGGTTAATGAAATCACAATAATCCCTGCCAGGAAAATGATACTGACATCAAAGAATTTATTAAAGTCAGAAGGCTTAAATTCAAATCTGGATTTAACCACACGGGAAGATTCAAGTATAGCGGCAAGGCATATAGCTATCCATAGAGTATGCACCTGCCAACCCCAGAATAAAACAATTGTTCCCAAAAAAAATCGAGGTGCTTTCATATCTTACCCAGCGTTTCCTGAATTTGACTGGTTTCCACAACTTTGATATGGGCCATGGCAGTCTTATCCTGAAATATTTTTTCTGCCATTTTTAATTTGTTTTCTGCCAGGACAATGATAAAAATTGGGACCAATGCCTGTTTAAATAATTGATAAACTTTTTTATGACCCTCTTCCCACCCTAAAAAAATGCAGATAGAACTGGAAAATTTTTTCAGGTCAGCCTGTATGGCCGGAGCCAGTTCAAAAATAGTTTTCCCGTCACAAGGCTCAATACATGCCAGAATCTCAAGCATTTTTTTAGAATGTCCAAGCCCCCTGCCCCAGGAAAAAGAGTGGGAGCGATTTCCCACTAACATTAAATCAAAGATGGCTTCATGGGTCTTAAGTGGTGTGATATAAGACGATGCAATGCTGACAGCCGATTCAAAAAGTGCTTCATTGCCTGAACTTAAAATCCTATCCAGGATAATGACATGCCTTACAAAATATTCATCTTCAAATTCTTTGATTACAAGCTCACGGGTTTTGGCAAAGGTTCTCCAGTGAACATTACGCAAAGGGTCACCCGGGCGGTAGTGGCGCAGGGACATAAATTCATCAGAATCCCCGATGGATGAGGCCTGACAAATCCCGCCCCGTTGATATTGCCTTGTGGATATAAGCTGCGGGGTTTCAAGCCGGTATTGTCTTGGAAGCACTAGTATTTTCTGATTTCTTTCAACCCTGTGCAGCCGATTGAAAATACCCAAGGCATCGGGCCTTGCAAAGGTACAGCCTGAAAAATTAATATATCCTCTGGACTCTGGGACAAACAAGGCTTTCACCCTGATGGTTTCTCCGCCAGGCAAAGCCGGCAATTCAATGGGAAAAAACCGCGCCTTCTGATTTTTTTCTATAAGCCACAGCCATCTAAAATACAGGGTTTTCCTGTCCCAGGCATTTCTTTTGTGCTCAAAGGGTTCTTTTTTGGATAACAAAAGCTTAAAAGAAGGCCTGGGATCATGGATCTCTTCATAAAAAATAAGCCCTTTTTGTGTCTTTGATGATAAATTTTTAATTTCTATTTCATAAATGCCTTTATCACCCATGGTTGCATATTCAGGAAGGATACGATTGACTATTACTTTGAGCCTGAACCCAAACAGGCTGTATCCTAAAGAAACCAGCATTATGGAAACACCAAATGCCAGAACCTGGTACAGATTTGTTTTTAAAATATTAAGCCCGAATATTCCCGACAGTATAATGGCTGCAATGATCATCCCACCGGCAGGCGTAAAATGCTGATTGCGCCAATGTCTTACAAGATAAAACAAACTGTATGATTTATATAAAAACCGGGCCAACATAAAAACCTTATACTGGAACTGGAATGGATTTTAAAATATCTTCCACAACAGACCTGGCTGTCATCCCTGAAAAGGTTGACTGGGGGTCCAGTATCAACCTGTGGGCAATTACATACACGGCAATCTCTTGTATATGGTCTGCCGTTATAAAGGCCTGGTTGTCAAAAACTGCCAAAGCCTGTGCCATCTTCATTAATGCAATGGTTGCTCTCGGACTTGCACCAAGGCTGATCTCCGTTTTTTCCCGGGTCATATTAACAAGGTCAACCATATAGAGTTTCAGTTCTTTTGCAATAAATACCTGGCTGACCATGCGGCGCAGCCTTAAAATTTCTTTCAGGGTAACACATGGGTTGATGGTGTTAATGGGATGATTTTCCTGCTGCTCGGTCAATATTGCCACTTCCTGTTCTCTTGCCACATATCCCAGTTTAAGCTGCATGGCAAATCTATCCATCTGGGCTTCAGGAAGGGGATAGGTTCCACTGGATTCAACGGGATTCTGGGTGGCTATAACAAAAAACAGATCTTCCAGATTTAAAATGCTCCCATCAATAGTTACCTGGCTTTCAGCCATGGATTCCAGCAGGGCAGATTGAGTTCTTGGAGATGCCCTGTTTATTTCATCTGCCAGAAGAATATTGGTAAACACCGGTCCTTTGTGAAGTTTAAAAATTTTTTGGGCCGGGTCAAAGATTGAAACTCCCAGAATATCTGAAGGCAAAAGATCCGGTGTAAACTGAATTCGTTTAAAATCTGCATCTATACTTTTAGCTAATGCCTTGGCAAGGGTGGTCTTCCCCGTTCCTGGATTGTCTTCCAAAAGAATATGCCCGTTGCTGGCAAGTCCTGCAAGAATATAACGAATGCACTCTTTCTGGCCTTTGATGACGATTTCTATATTAGCTGCCAGGCGCTTAAAGATCCCATGACCCCATTGACTATTTAACTCTTCCATATGGTTTTCCTTTAAACAAGAATATGTTTTATAATCATTTTTAATTACCATGTTTCAAAGAGCCTGTCACTTATGGAATTTTATGCCTGGCAGTGGAAGGGTGATTGCCTTACGGGAGCATTATGGATCATGGCTTACAAATTCTTGATTACAGTAGCGGTTAAGCCGCCATGGTGTTTAAGCGAAGAATGAGCGAGTTCATGGCGGTCAGTGGAGGTAATCTTACGTGTGACATTCAGGTTACGTGTGACCTTCAGGTTAGAATTTGTTGCTATATCCATCCAGCGGACGTACGGCGATCAGCCTGGAACTGGTTATGCAAAATTTCTTATGGCAAATATCCAGATTTCCGATCCTAATACTTGTAAAAAAATTTAATAATCTGTAAAAAATAGTGATGAGCGATACAATACAGGATATAAGAGATCAGGCCTATTTGACAGAAAGCCAGGTGTTAAAACTCAATTTTATAAATGATTCAAGTCACTATATCTTCCGAAAATATTATAGATCCGGTTTAAGGTCTCACATTTTTGAAATCCTTTTGGCCGAAGATGTCCTCAAAGAGACACACGGAGAAATCACAGAAGGGATACGAATGTTTCCCAGGGCCAACCCAAAAAAAATGTTAAGGATATTACGAAACCGGTTTAAAAACAAAGAAGCAATTTTTCAGGAGATAAAAAAATATCAGTTATTATTAAAATTTTTAGGGCCAGACTTTATTGCAGAATCTGAAGAATTTATTGTTGATTATACGGGGACAGGAAAAAGCCAGATTGTCCTGTGCGGACTCCAGGAATACATAGAAGGCGAAATTTTGGATCCCTGGGGATTAGGTGGTAAAAAATTTTTATTGGACTTGTTTAAATCCTCAACCTGCAGGGATTCCCAACTTGCGGCCAGGGTGAAAAAAGCCCGGGGAAATATAGCCATTTTTGTTAAAAAAATCCGGCAGATGATTAGCGATACGGGATATATTCCTGATCTTGCAGGTTTCGGGAATCTGATATTAACCATTGAGGGAAATTTAAAACTGGTTGACATCAACAATATCGTTGAAATCAAACTTAACAATTCCATTCCCATTGATGACAAGGGATATCCTTCCTGTGATGTGTCTGTTGAAGTTTTGTCGCTTCTTGAAAAAAATATACTTCAAAAAAATATCCAGATGGATGACCCGCTTTACCAGTTTTTTTTATCCCCGGAAAGGAAGATAAAAGTAAAAGCACTTGAAAAACAATTTTACAAGTCTCTTTAAAACCAGCAAAGTTAGCCCAAAAATAAACAAACGCCTTATTCATCTATAAAATCAAGGTTGTATTGATTATGCCGTCTGCCTTTAACCAACACTTCCATGGTATTAATCTGTTCTAAAGATTCCTTTGTAAATGACATGCCAACAGCTTTTATATTTTCATCAATATATTTTTGCTGCTTCATCCCTGGTATGGGGACAATGGAATCATCCTGGGCCAACAGCCATGCCAATGACAATTGTGCAAGGGAAATCTCCATTTCATCAGCCAGTTCTTGAAGCGTGGTTATCAATTTTAAATTTTCTTCCATTGCTTCCGAATCAAAACGTGGCATATTACTGCGATAATCATTGTCTTTCAGATCCAGAGGGCTTTTAATGGTTCCGGTTAAAAATCCCCTGCCCAAAGGACTGAAAGGGATTAATGAAATCTCAAGATCCCGGCATGCGGGCAAAATAGTTTTTTCTATATCCCTTTGCCATAAAGAGTATTCAGACTGCAGAGCTGTTATCGGATGAATAGCAGAGGCTTTTTTAAGGGTTGACGCAGAGACTTCTGAAAGCCCAAGATAACGAACCTTGCCCTGGTGGATGAGATCTGCCATGGCACCAATTGTCTCGTCAATGGGGACATCAGGATCTAAACGGTGAAAATAGTAAAGGTCAATTTCATCAATATTCAGTCGCATCAGGCTTTTTTCGCAGGCCTTGAAAACATAATCGGGCCTGCCGTTTACCCTTACATTACCATTTTCATCACCCACAAATCCAAATTTTGTTGCCACCACGGCTTCATGCCGTCTTTTTTTTAATATTTTTGCGATAAGGCTTTCATTGTGGCCATTTCCATAGACATCGGCTGTGTCCAGAAAATTAATCCCATGATCAAGACAATGATTTATGGTGGCAAGGGATTCTTTTTCATCTGCCCTGCCATAGGTATGTGACATTCCCCAGCATCCCAATCCTATTGATGATACTTCCAGATGGTTTTTACCCAAAATACGTTTTTGCATGGAGTTCCTTTTTCAACAAACGTTCGAAATAATCTTCCCCAAGGAAAGATTTCATTCCCCAATTATTTTGACCAGAACACGTTTTTTCCGTCTACCGTCAAATTCACCATAAAAAATCTGTTCCCATGTACCAAAATCAAGCTTTCCTCCTGTGATTGCAACAACACTTTCCCTACCCATGATCTGTCTTTTCATATGGGCATCTGCATTGTCTTCACCAACATTGTGTTTGTATTGAGAAACGGGCGCATGGGGAGCTAATTTTTCAAGCCAGAGATCATAATCATGGTGTAATCCTGATTCATCATCATTAATAAATACAGAGGCTGTGATGTGCATTGCGTTTATTAACACAAGCCCTTCAGTTACTTGGCTTTCGTTAATGCAGTTTTGAATGTCAGATGTGATATTGATAAAAGCCCTTCTTGTTGGAATTTCAAACCATAGTTCTTTTCTGTATGTTTTCATAGAATGAATCCTCTATTTTGTTAATTGACAATGAAAATAAAACATATCAAAAAATAATTATCAAAAAATGGGTATGAATCTATAACACATTTTTGTTTCAGATTCAAAATTCAAATCAACTTAACGTTTGGTTTTGTTTTATAGGCTAAATTTAACAAATTTTGATTTGATTCATCCTGTTCAATCGTTGTTTTGCAATGCTTCTTATTTATCCATCCAATGGCAACAATTGAATCAGAATATATTAATTTTTTTAACCGTGGAAAAAGACATTATTATTTTAGACTTGTAAGCCCAAAGGATTTTGATTATAGGTATAATCCCAAAAAAGGCTAAAAAGCAGCACGACTTTGTGGCTAAAAAAAAAATTACCAAAAATTATTTAAAAAGGAGTTGTATTTGTCTACCAATCAGGCGCAGGAAAAAGCGACGTTGTTTATCTCGACTATTACATCATTTATGGGGCCGTTTATTATTTCGTCTGTCAATGTCGCACTGCCAGCTATCCAGAAAGAATTTAATGCTGATGCAGTTCAGCTCAGTTGGATAACGACTTCCCTCCTGCTTGCAACTGCAATGATTCTATTGCCGGCGGGCAGGATTGGAGATATTCATGGGCGCAAGCGAGTGTTTGAATGGGGGCTTGCCCTTTTTATCTTAGCATCTGTTCTTGCTGGCCTTTCAAACTCTGTTGGTATGCTGATTTTTTTTCGAGTGCTTCAAGGGATAGCATCTGCAATGTTCACAGCAACAGGCATCGCTATTTTAACCTCAGTATTTCCGCCACAAAAAAGAGGACGAGTGATGGGAATTTATGTTTCTGCCGTTTATATCGGTTTGTCAGCGGGTCCTTTTGTAGGCGGCATAGTCACCCATCACATAGGTTGGCGAAGCCTGTTTTTTTTGGTAGCTCCATTCGGTATCCTATCATTTTATATCACCTCAAAATATCTGAAGGGAGAATGGGCTGATGCAAAAGGAGAAGCATTTGATGTGGTTGGTAGTATCCTTTATTGCATTGCCATCCTATCACTGGTATACGGTGCCTCTGTCCTGCCTGATATCAAAGCGGCCTTTCTCATAATTATAGGCCTTTTGTGCCTGGGATTTTTCATATGGTTTGAGCTGCGCGTTAAATTCCCGGTTGTTGATATCAGTCTTTTTCGCAAAAATAAACTGTTCACATTCTCAAGCCTGGCTGCGCTGATCAATTATTCTGCAACATTTGCGGTTGCATTCCTGCTGAGTCTTTATCTACAATATATCAAGGGCATGACCCCACAGACAGCAGGTATTGTCTTATTTGCCCAGCCAGTTATGATGGCGGTTTTTTCCCCTATAGCCGGTCGGTTGTCAGACCGTATAGAACCCAGGAAAATAGCCACCTTGGGCATGGCGATAACAGCCATAGGGCTGTTTCTTTTTATTTTTATAGACCGGACAACATCGATTCCCTATATTATTGGAACCCTGATTATCCTTGGATTCGGATTTGCCTTGTTTTCGTCTCCCAATATGAGCGCTATCATGGGATCTGTTGAAAAACGATTTTTAGGTATTGCGTCGGGCACTGTAGGAACAATGAGGCTGCTGGGGCAGATGACCAGTATGGCGGTTGCCATGGTTGTTTTTTCAGTTTTTATCGGGCACGAGGAAATAACACCGACAAATTATGATCTGTTTTTACACAGCGTACGAGTCTGCTTTACCATTTCATCTATTCTCTGTGTCGTGGGGATCTTTTTTTCTTTTTTCCGGGGGAAAGGTTGACACTTATTATCCTAATGGTAACAGGCATAAGACTTTCATGCCATGAATTATTTTTCAGGTTTTATGTCTTTACCAATTGAAAAGGCATTTCCGAGCTTATTCCCGATACCATGATACGTGCTGCAGGATGGTGCATAAATGATCGGTTTCACTTTCTCGATATCCGGCAGTCCATCCGCATTCAGCACAGACTCATCCGCCTTAACATCAATAATTTCACCAATAAACTGTGTGTGTAATCCTATCTCAAAAGTATGAATAAGTTTACATTCCAGTATCAAAGAAAATTCTTTAATGTAGGGTGCATTGACCACATCACTTTTTACTGGTGTAAGACCTGTGGTCTTGAATTTATCCTCAGTTTTTCCTGTTGCCATACCCAGGTAATCCGCTTCTTTAATATATTTCTGGGATGGAATGTTCAAAGTGAATGCCTTGCTTTGAACAATACAATTATAACTGTAAGTGGCTTTACGCAGTGACACAGTTACGCATGGCGGCTTGGAACAACAAATTCCACCCCAGGCGGCTGTCATGGCATTGGCTTTTCCATCTTTATCGTATGTAGCCACTATAAGGACCGGTGCGGGATAAACGATGGTTTTGGGACCCATTGATTTTTTCATTTTCAAATTTCTCCTCGTTCTCTCTGGCTTTCTTCTGACCAAAAAATATCTATTTTTGCCATATTTCATAACCTTTTTGTAAACCTCTGACTTACCTTGGTTAAAGGATCACTATGCCAAAAAAATTAAATTTATTGCCGTGCTGCAGTGGCATAACGTTGAATAACCGTTTCAACCGATTCAACGCTCTCTATACGGCTGACACTTTTACCTGCCTGAAAAAAATCCTTATAACTTATACCTTTAAGTGAGGCTTCTTTAAGCTGCCATATAGATTTCAGTGTATAAAACATACGCATATAATGTTTGCCTTTAGGATGTCTTAAAAGCTTTTTAGCCAGCCAATTAGCCTTGGTACCTGTCTTTTCAATATAAGGTGTTTTAATCACAGCCACAGGTACACCCGAAATTTTATCGGTGAGAACAATGTCATCTTCATGAGCATCAACAATTGCCATTTTATAATCTTTGTGTGCCCGGCATTCCGTTGTGGCAATAAAGCGTGTACTTGCTGGGTTATTTTTAAAAACCGTTCAACCACTGGATCAAAATCAAAAATTATATGTGGCGAGGAGTAATTCATGCTTATTTCTGCTCCCCCTCCCTTGTACAATAAGCCTTTCCCTGGTCTGTCAATCGATATTGCTGTAGACGGCTGTTGGGTTTTTCAGGAATGGTCATTTCAATTAATTTCATCTCAAGAAGCCGTTTAATTTGTTTTTTTAATTCACCGGAAACTGTTCTGTGTCCAAGCTCAGAAGATAGCTGAGCTTTGCCCCCTTCTTTTTTAGAAAGTAGTTTGATAACTTTAACAGCAAGCGGTGTTTCTATCTTTGACTCGGGCCGTGACTCGGGCCGTGACTCGGGCCGTGACCCTGCTGGTTCAAGTTCAAATTGTCCGTTTGTATCTGCTGTATCCTCATTGTTAAGCGGAATTGTTAATTTAAAGCCGTGAATTGTTTCTTTGAAAACAGGTGTAGCACCGTTGGCGTAGAGAGGCAGATATTTGTTGATATTGCGGACGCCAGATCCAAGCTCATCAAAACGACCGAGTTGGATCATAAACTTGCAGATAGTTGGATTTTTGGAGAATGGGCGTAAATTTTCCAAAGTGATTTCATCAAAATGCTGCTGTACAGTCGGGTTGTCAAGGATCACCCTGTTTTTATAAATAAGTAACCGGGCTGGGGCCGCACTGGTATACTCCCTATGGGAAACGATATTTGAAACAGCTTCACGGAAAATTTTATCACGCAGACTTATACGCATGTCACCTTCAAGATAAAAAGGGTCATTAAGGTGTTTTCCCACAAAACCCATCATCTGATCATAGGCATCAATCAGGTTGGTCCTGATTGTCAGGCGGTCATCATAACGGTCCTCATTTTCACGGCGTAGCAGGCAGTCAAATTTGTAAGCAGGAACGGCCTGCTGAATAGCTATATCATTACCAAACATGAGAATACCGGCAAGTGAGAGGGTCTGTTTTCCGGTTTCAGTATCAGTAGTATAAAATCCGGCTATTTTTAATAGCTCTTCATTGGTTAAATCTGCCCATGGGTGCTGCGAGTTGTAAGAGCGCATGAGCCTGCGTGCCCTGTCAAAAATATCAGGGCGTAAGTCATCTATTCCGGCAAAACGTATGGATCTTTGTTCTGTGAATATACCCAGCTTCCGATTAATAAGTCCTGCCAGTTGATGTGTGCCCTGTATCCGGTAATCTCCATCCTCACTGCGTAAAAATATTTCATTTTTATGTTTATGAATCTGAGAACTTAAAGGGACTTGAATGACAATGATGCTTTTTCTATCAATTTTAATTTCATAGGGAAACAGCAGGTAGGGAAGATCAATTTTTTGCTGATTATTAGAAAGATTGGCAATATCGCTTTTTAACTGGGAAACCGCTTTCGGATCAACACCCACAATGCTACCGTTGTCAGAAACGCCAAGAAAGATCATTCCACCATCCGTATTGAGAAAGGCACAGACCGTGTCAAAAAGATTATCGGGCAAATGGCTGCCTGCTTTCTTAAATTCAGTATGCAGGCCTTCGCCATGGGCAATAATATCAAGCAGGTGTTTAATGTTCATAACCCGGACCTCGCCTTAAATTTAAGTAATTCATGCCACCCCCTCCTGGAAACAGCAAACAGTTCATCTTTTTTTGTAAAACCTGAAACAATAAGATTTCCAATTTCATCATGATCAAACCACTGTAAGCAATAAATATTATTCATAAAAGATTATAGGTAAAAATGTCTCTACTTTTACAATTCAAATATCTCCAATGCTTTTGTCACTAACTGCCCTGTTCGGACTTTAATATTTTCTTTCCCCCAAATTCCAATATCTTTAATTCCATCATTTAGAGTAAGTCCGTTTTTAAAGCCAATAAATTTTCCATCTTTTGATTTTCTGTTTTGTTTTTTATCCAAAGACATATTGCTCAGTTGAGAATTGTAACCAGTCAAAGTAAGGTTACCAAGCTCATGAACGTATTGTTTCCTTATTAAATTTGCTCTTTCCCTATCACCGTCAGCAACCATGTCGACCCAGTGTTGTGGAATATTTTCACCTTGGGGGAATATGTGCTCAACAGTCCATACAAATAATTTTTTATTACGTGCATAAAAATTTACATATATTTCCTTAGTTTCTGATTGGGCGAGTTCTATTGAAGATAATATGTATCGGGTGGCGCCTATATTTTCTTCATACAAATCCCCTTTTAATTTTTCTTCAAACAGATCATCAGAAGCTGGTTTGCCACAAGTTAACAATATATCTTTAATTTTTTCATATAAATAAATTGCCAATTCATTGGCCTCTTTAATGATGTCCATAAAATAATTGGTTAAATCAATTAATGATTGCAAATCAACCATATGTTTTTCTTTGAAGTTGATACTACAATCAGTTCCACATAAATTTATTAATAATTGAAGATCAGTTACTGCTCCTTCTTTTTTTGTTTTCTGGGTCTGCGATAATATTTGATCAAAAACATTGTCGGTCTTAATAGATCCATGGCGCCATTGAGCAAAATGGAGTGGGCAAAAGCTCAAAGCATTAGCATAATTATCAACAGCACGAGCATATTTTCTTTCAACGATATGACCAACAATAAAAAAAGGTTTGCCATTTCGCTGCGGGAAAGTTCTGCCGCATATTTCTTACCATACTTATATAAAATTTTCGATATTATATATTTTTTAATCACAATCTAAAAAAAAATCATAACCCATCGCTTTCAAACTCATATAAATTATTTTTATCCAACTATCCAAAGGATTAAAACTGCAAATCCACCAAGAGTCGAAAATGTCAGGATTATGGTGCTTAAACAACCTGTATTATTTTTCTTTTTTTCAAGTTCCTTTTCTGTCTCTTCATATATAATGTAATCAAGGACTTCATCATCACTGAAAATCTTGTCATCTTTTTCAAAAAAATCGTTATCTCCCATGAGGCACCTCTTAGAATTCATTATATAAAATTTTAAAAAACTTAAATTACATGAATCCTGCTGTTATACTTTTTATCATATCGTATATTGTCTTCTGTTTGAAAATCTCTGCATTCTTGAATTTGGCTTATCACTATCCAATTTAGCAAATACAGACATATGGGGAACCTGATCCTCATGACAGAGGGTGAAACCTGTGATTTTGTTTGTCTCAAGGCGGCAGTCTATACCCTCACCAACGGATTTTTGTTTTTCAATACTGGCTTTTGATATCTCTTTAATAAACTTTGTCACCTCACTTTTCAATACTTTAAACTCTTTTTCTTTTTCAAACCAGTCAATGGCATCAAGCGCATAGCTGCCAATCAGTTTTTTAAAAACAGATAAAAAAGTTTCAGGTTTTCCAAAGCAATCCATCCCGGCTACCTTACCATTGATCATAAATACGGCACCAATTTGAGACTGTGTCTTGCTGAAACCATCTATATATTCCTTGAGCACTGGTTTTTCCTTTTCATATATTTCGCTCATGGCCATGCTGGGAGAGGGTGCATTGTGTCTTCTTGCTTTTTGTGAAATTTCTTCCCACAGGGCGCCCTGGTCAGATCTGAAGTTGCCTTCTTCACGTACTGAATAATTTACATGCTGTGATTTCATGGCCCTTAAATTAGAAGACATCATTCTATCTTCTGTTGAAAAAGCTGGCGATTTGTATGACCAGCGCCCCTGTTCCACACAGCTTACCGGAATAATAATTGTGGAATCTGCCGGCACCAGGATGGTTGTATTCACGATCCTGTTCTGTTTGGCACCGACAAGCTCTTCCCCATCCAAAATAAGGACCATTGTTGATGATTTGTTTATTACCCTGAGCTCAGGAACTGAACCTTCTTTGGCAACTTCAAGGATTTCAATACTTTTTTTATCCAATGCTTCATCCAGGGTGCAGTAGTTGAATGTAACACGATAATTAGAAAGAAGCGGGTACATTGAAAGGTTTTTAAAAGATTGTTTCCTGCCGATTTTAAGCTGTCCCAAAAAATCTGTAATAATTTTTTCCATGACTTTTTTTCCTCCTTCTGATTGATATTACCAATCTTATAGCATCATGGTTTGTCAGATCCGGTCACAGCACCAATCTTTTTTTAATAATTTGATAAAGTGTTGAAATAAGGTTGAAATGTTTTGTCCAAAATGGTTTATTGTCAAAGATTGCCCGGAATAATCATTATATGGAGTCATCTTATGGCACGTGGTGAGCAATTAGGACGGCAATGGACAATTCTTCAAATATTAATTTCTTCTAAAACAGGCAAATCTGTCGCTGATATTGCTGAGAAAATAAATTGTCATACCCGAACTGTTTATCGAGATCTTGAAGCTCTTCAATTGGCTGGTTTCCCGATTTATGATGAAAAACAAAATGGTAAAAGCGTGTGGTTGATCCTGGATTCCGGGAAAAAAATATCAATGCCCTTATCCCTGCCTGAACTTATGGCGCTTTATTTTAGCCGGGATCTGCTGAATGTTTTAAAACATACGATTTTCCATGATTCTCTTAAATCGCTTTTCAGTAAAATTAAAACAAATCTTCCAAAAGGATATATGGCCTTTCTTGAACAGTTTGAAAAAAATTTAAAGGTCGGGCAGCAGCCATACAAATATCATACAGAACTAAACAAAACACTAAATACAATCAATGAAGCCATAGAAAAAAACAAATGCATTGATATTACATATTTTGTATTGAGCCGGAATAAAGAGACTGACCGCCGGGTCGCTCCCTATAATATCTGGTATTCAAAGGGGACATTTTATATTATAGGCCTTTGCCAGATGCGGGATAAAATAAGGGCATTTGCCTGTGACCGGATAAAGACTATTGATATTACCGATGAATCTTTCATTATACCTGACAGCTTTAAAATTGATGATTATATAAAATTAAGTTTTGGCGTATTCCATGGAGAAACGACTAAAGTAAAAATCTGGTTTTCACCGGAAGCAGCAGGATATATTAAAGAAAAAAAATGGCATGACTCCCAGGAAATTTTTGATACGGAGGATGGCTCGATTATATTTAAGGCTGAGGTTGCAGGAATTCATGATATTAAATTCTGGGTTATGAGCTGGGGAGCCAAAGCTAAGGTGATTGAACCAGAGTCGTTAAGGAGAGAAATTAAGTCAGAGGTTGATTCTCTGATGAAATTGTATAGCTGAGCATTTGTTTTCAACAATCTCCCAGATGCTTTTTGCACTTTTAAGGAAATGTCGATTAATAAAACCAGGTCATGCATACGGAAAGACCTCTGCTTCAAAGGTTTTGGCAGATTATTAAAGATAGACTCTGTCTGTTTAACAAAATTGTTAAACAGCACCTCTGCCTCCTTGAAGACAATAGAGCCTCTATCCTGTCTAACCCCTATAGAATGAAGTTTTGACAGCAATTTGAGCCCTCTTTCAAGGGGGGTTTTGCCCTTGCATCATCAAAAACATCTGCTGCCGGTTTTGCCTTGATATTTCCTGACTTAAATGCCTGCAACCGCCTGGAAGCCTCTTTCATCCATAGCTGCTCCAGATCTTTTTCATCAAGTTCATCAAGATCGTCAATAAGAGCCTTGATCAACATGGCTCGCTCTTTTAAGGTAAGGTGTTTTGCCTGCTGTTGGCATTTTTCCAGTGCTGTCGGCATGATTTTTCTCCTTTTATATTCGTTCATCTATTGATTGGTCCAGTACTATTTTTATTCTATCATATTCTTCAAGACATTTCCTCTTTGACATGAATTCTCCAAAAGCTGCTTCTTCTTTTCTTTTCAAACAGGAAAGGTATCAAGGATAGAAGCAAAGGCATCCCTGGAAAGTTTGTAAAGATGAGCTATATAGGCATCAATTTCAGTTCTTATGGATTCATATCTTCATGGATGATTCCTAATTAATTTATTTTAGTCTCAATAATCATAATCCTCCCCATCGCAAGGTATTTATTGAAGAGCAGTTCGCCGTATCCAAAGTTTCAAAGGAAAGTCAAAAAAACATACCAAATATATTCCTTTTGGGGCATGAATCTTATGTGATGGCTATGTAACTGGTATAAGATTTAAACAGATAAATTTATTTGGCATAATTTTGTATAACTTGTATTTATAAGTGTTTGATGCAATTTTTAGATTGTTTTTTTTATGTAATTGTAATGTGACTGATATATTCAAACTGATGATTTTTGGTAAGGCAAGGCAAACCCTTGCTATCATATTCATAAACTTTTTAAGGAGCTGTTGCTTTCTGTATAAGTGATATCATCATATCAGTTAGTGATGGTCGGTTCTTAATCGTTCCGGAAACACCCTTTTCTTTGTATATGCGGACGATTTCAAACCCTTTGGCTTTGGCGTAATCATTGATGGCTTTTTCCTGTCTTGCAAATCCATCACCGTTTATCTGACCTTTTCCTGACACCCTGATATATCCATCCATATGCTTTTTCCATGAGACCCCCCCTTATGTTTAATTTTATTTTACGGGAACAGGTTTATGGAGTGAATAAAAAAACTGTTGCTATTCTGTATATATATAGTGAGTGTATTCTGGAAGGATGCCCGGAAATAATGCCCTGGTTCATATATTTGAATGGAAAGTTATATTCTGGAAAAACTGAAGATACCAGATATATGCTTTTTCAAATATAGTTGAATATCTATTTACAACAAGAATTGATCTTGATACTGAATGAGAAATCTAAATTTTAAACGTTTTAGGTCGGATATCATTCAAATTTACAAAATATGTGGCCCGTTGATCAATTTGTTAATTTTAGAAAATGAGCATTGCTGGAGAAAATAATATGCCATACACGGGCGGTCCCTTAAATGAGCTAAATGGGAAAATGGGTATTTCTGCGCCGATTAGAAGTGTCCCTGTAATGAAATTAATAAAAAACCATCGACCAAAGAGCAAACATGAATTGGTTGATTTAATTCGTGATCATTATACTAAAAACTGTGCGTGTGGAATTAGAAGTCAAGGAACCATCGAAGATTTTGGAAGAAATTTATATAAAGCACAACTCAAATATTGGGGTAAGTATCAATATTCATTAAGAGATTGCATTCAATGGGAATACGATTTGTTTGTTATTCAATCCTTAAAAGGAAGTCTTATTGAAAAAAAAGCTTTACAACTTTTAACTCAGAATTTGCCTAATTGTTCAATAGAAGAGGCAGAGGGGTATTTAGATGAAGAGCTGAGGATTGACCTCGTAGTAAAAACTGGTAGCCGAGTGGATTGTGGGATACAAGTAAAACCAAATACATTCAATCATATGAGATCCGAAGTTATATCATTTAATACAAGTGCAAATAAAAAATGGGACAACCCTGTATTTTATTTATTTTATGATGATAATGAAGATTTTATAAATATTGATACGGTAGTTAATAAAATAATTGAATTATAGTTAATAGGATTAAGGTCCAGACAAACCATTAACCTTTTTTCAAGGAGTGATCCAGTATGCCAAAATTTAAAATTAAAAATCACAACCTAATTGGTGACCTTGTAGGTGATTCTCCTGAATTTCCCAAATACACAACTCAATTAATGAATTTAGCCAATCAAAATTCCCAAGGCACAAGACCAAAGGTAGTTGGTCAAATGTCAGAATTAATAAAGGAATTTGACGGCAAAAAATATAATGATTGGGTTGACTGGTATTTGGAAAAACATCCTACAGCAATAAATGATTCCACCGAAAAAGTTTATGATATGGTCCAGAAACTCAAGCAAGCGATTGAATTTATTAACAGAGACATGGTTGAAAAGTGGGCCAAAGACTTGATCCTATCTAAAACCTTTGTTGGATTATGCTTCCAAGAAAGTATTCTTATTCAAATTGCAGCGATTAAAAACACAAACTATCGTTTGGCTACACCGTCTGAAGAATCAAATGGGATTGATGGATTTATCGGTGATACCCCTATGTCAATTAAGCCTATAACTTATAAAACAAAAAACATGTTACAGGAAGAAATTGATGCCACCCTAATCTTCTACGATAAAAAGAAAGATGGCATCAATGTTGTGTATGATTTCTAAAAAAGAGAGGGTTGACTATTAGGACCTTTCTTTAATCCTTCTATTGAATCATTTGTGTTATTTGTGCTTTTGAAAAACTCTGACCAGTCTTTACAGAATCCTTGCTGAGGCTCAGTAGAGTATTCTACTTTAACAGTATTTCCATCCGATTCTTCGATGCCAATAGGATTATTGATTAAAAGCTCCCTTTCTTGAGTTGTCATAACGGGAAATCCATAGTGAATATTTTCGTGTTTTAATTTGCCTTTAGATTCCATTCGCTGATGAACGAATTCAATATGATTAGCCAATCTTTGGTGAATTAATTCTTTGGAGGTTTTGAGAAACGTATTTTGAAAACGGTTGTTTATATCTTGAAGAGTGCTATCAATCTCATAGCCTACACTGTTCCTACCGGAGGCCATAGCTGCAATTGTAGTTGTTCCCATTCCCAAAAAGGGATCAACGATCAAGTCTCCTTTAGCGGAATACATATTTATCAGTCTGTATACAAGTTCAAAAGGATAGGCTGCACTTCGCTTTCGAGTCTCTTTGTTATTTAAAGCCTGAGGGGTACCTTTTATATCAAACCAAACATCAGAAAACCACAAATTGCGCTCCTCCCAGAAAAGAGCACTCCCTCTTCTGTTGGACTTGTCTTCTTCCTTTTTAAATACCCTTTTGGGACCTTTTCTTAAAATCAGCACATATTCGTGCTCTAAAGTCACATATGCTCCAGCGGGTAACATTCCTGAACCCATAAATTTATTCGGAGCATTAGTTTGTTTCCTCCACAAAACACATGGTAGGGAAGAAAAACCTATTTCTTGGGCATACTTAAGTATTCGAGCATGATTGGTATATAAGGCGAAATTTCCATTAATAGTTCTTGTAGCATCACCTATATTAATACAAGCAAAGCCTCCCGATTTAAGAACCCTATAAGCTTCTTTCCATGTTTCATCAAGCAACCTATGCATTAGTTCATAAGCAGCAGAGACATTACCATTATCCAATTTTTCTCTTATTTCAGGGTTCTGTTGTGAAAACATATCATCCCACATTTCAATCATGGGATATGGTGGTGATGTCACTAATAAATCTACACTTTCATCTGAAAGTTCTTTCATGTTTTTTGAATCAGAAAATATCGTTTTGTGCTTTGTTTTCATAACTCCCCTCTTTTTTATCATCAATTTCAGAAAGCCCTCTTAACATTTATATGTATTCGAGTAAACACTCACTTTTTTTCAAACATTTATTCCAATGGAACCGTTGAATTAGTTAATAGCATTTCTTTTAAGCCGGGTTGATTTTAGGTTGTGTACTTTCAATAGAAGCCACCATTTTTTTACTTTGTCTATTATAAGCGTCTTCTATTATTTCCTCACAAGATCGAAACAATTCATTGTTTTGTAATTTGTGTATTTCACGTAAACGCATTTCAGTTATTGTATTTTTTTCAAGTGTTGAGTCTGTTAAGATATGTAAAATCTCTAAGTTACTTTTTCTTAGGTTTCTGCATACTAATATTGTCCGATGGCACATAACTGGATCTTTTTCAGCACACATTATAGCAATACGTAATGTTTTAGCTCCTTCTTTAAGTCGAGAAAGACCTTCTTGAAAAAAAGAAGCTTGAGCAAGTTTAGCAAAATCTACATAATTATTTGTGTAATATTTTGAATCCTGAGGGCGAGCGCCTAATAAATCTCCCAAAAAAATATATTTGATATTAAACTTTAAAAGGGTTTTACTGATACAATCTTTATTGAAATGAGGGACATATTTACTGTATGGAAACTGACGAACATCTGCAATTACATTTATTGAATGGTCAGTAAGAAGTTTTATAAAACGGTCATTTTCATAATTTGAGTGCCCTATAGTAAAAATTTTATTTTGATAATTCATAGGTGTGTAAGTGTTAACCTTTTATATTGTTCTATAATTTCCGCCGCCGCTAAACTTCTATGGCATTTGTCGGCTTTTGGTTCAGAGCATAATAAGCATAGATTGTCATAATGTGAATAAGATTTGATAAAATTATGTACAGCATTTCTACTTCTTAAAAGCTCAATATATTTTTTTTTATATGTTTTAAAATCCCAATCTGAATGATAAGCTTTTCTTAATATTTTTGTGGGTGCGAAATCAATTAAGTGGGTAAATTGTATATTAAATAATGATAAAAAAAATTTAAAATCTTTTATTGGTACAGATTGGCGAGGGATTGTTC
>CAYWGN010000053.1:20867-22965 GCA_964457495.1 uncultured Desulfobacula sp. | reverse complement strand
AATCCAAAGTCCTGAATAATTACCCCATCGATACTTGTGTTAACCAGTTTGTTCAACAGCTTTATAAGGGCGGGTATTTCACTTCCCGTTATAATAATATTAAGGGTTAGAAAAACTTTGCAATTATTTCTATGAGCAAGATTTAAAACCCCGCTTAACTCTTCAAAATTTATATTTGTTGCCCGATTTCTGGCGTTGAATTTATTCAGACCGCAGTATATAGCATCCGCCCCTGCAGCAATTGCAGCTTTTATGGAATCAATATCTCCACCTGGAGCCAGCAATTCGATTTCTGTTGAACGGGTCTGCTCAAATCTTTTCACTTTCACACTAGTTTTCAACGATTCAAAATAGAGTTCTTCTTGAATCTGTTCTCCCAATTAGGTTCAGTCCACAAATAAAGAAGTTATCTTGAACTTTTCTACATCTATCAGCCCAAGATCTGTTACTTTTAATTTAGGAATGGCTGAAAGGCATAAAAAAGATAAAATCATAAACGGCGAGTCATGTGTTCCGCCCAAAGTTTTAACTTTTTGTTTCAGGTTTTTCAAATCTGCTGCGGTTTCTTCAAAACTTTTTGCTGATAACAGACCAGCAACCGGCAAAGGCAATTGGGCCACCAATTGACCTTTGTTGATCACAACAAGCCCGCCTTTTAATTTTTTTATCTGTTTAAAAGCCTCAAACATATCTGCATCATTGGTTCCAACAATAACAATATTATGGGAATCATGAGCTACTGTTGAACCGATGGCACCCTGTTTCAGCCCAAAGCCCCTTACAAAGGCCTTGCCCATCCTGCCTGTGGCTTTATGTCTTTCTATCACCACAATTTTGAGAATATCATCAATGGTGTTTGACTCAACAAACCCGTTTTTAACAATTGCCTTTGCAATGAATTCACCGGTCACAATTTGGTTTGGCAGAATATCGATAACACGGATTTTATTCCCTTTTGCAGGGATCCTTAATTGTTCCAGGCTTACATCATCCGGGTTCATTGCAGACCTCACTGTTGGCGGCATACTACCGGGAGACCAGCGCAATTTTTTATTTTTAAAAACCGGAATCCCTTTTTTATATACGGATTCAATTATGACATTTTTATAATCGGAAAGAAGAACAAAATCAGCCCAGTATCGCGGTTTTATGGCACCGACATTTTTAAGCCTGTAATGATTTGCAGTATTTATGGTGGCAAGCTGATATGCGGTAATAGGATCCAGCCCCAATGAAATGGCTTTTCTCAGTGAATGGTCGATATGGCCTTCTTCCAGCAGATCATCCGGATGTTTATCATCAGTGGCAAAGGAGAAATGCCATGAATTTTTTGGGGTAATCATCGGGATTAATTCTGCCAGATTGCGTTCTGAAGTCCCCTCCCGGATTAAAATATGCATGCCTTTGCGCATTTTCTCTTTTGCTTCTTCGGCTGTAGTTGATTCATGGTCACTGTCAATATTGGAAAACACATAGGCATTCAAACTTTTCCCACTGACACCGGGTGCGTGCCCATCCACTTTTTTCCATCTGGCGGCGGCAATGCGTTGATGGACTTCTTCATCGCCATTGATAACAGCTGGAAAATTCATTATTTCACCGATTCCGGCCACACATTCTTCCTGAATCATATAATCCAGCTCCCGGTGTGTGATTGAGGAACCTGATGTTTCAAAAGGCGTGGCCGGAATACTGGAAGGGAGCATGACAAACACATTCAAAGGTATCTGTCTGATGCTGTGCAGAACATAACGGATTCCATCCAATCCCAGTACATTGGCTATTTCATGAGGATCTATAACAACGGCCGTACTCCCCCGTTGGAGTATTGCCCGGGAAAATTCGGGCAAGGTGAGCATGGTACTTTCAAAATGAATATGTCCATCAATAAAACCGGGTGACATGAAAAGACCGTCCGCATCAATGACCTCTTTTGCCTCATAATCACCAAACCCAATAAATCTTCCGTCAATGACAGCCACATTTTCTTTGTGTATCTCACCGGACAGCACATTTATGACCTGAGCATTTTTGATTAACAGGTCTGCTTTGATCTCACCTCTGACTGCAGCCAGTTTCATTAAAAAGTTTCTCATAT
>CAYWGN010000053.1:3176-20767 GCA_964457495.1 uncultured Desulfobacula sp. | reverse complement strand
AAATCTAGAATATTCTTAAGATCGTTTTTTCCTTCCGCTATTTCTTCTTTCGTCAGACCATCAAGCTCATGTGGAAACACCAGCCATTCATCAGTTGCGTGCGTGTAGTAATCGGGTTTGATATCTACTGCACGCATTGAAGGTTTGTACCAGGTACAGGCCACACGAATATCAGAAGGTGTATTTAGCCTGGATTGATTCTTTATCTGTTTTATCAATGCATCCACACTACGTCCGGAATCAAAGACATCATCAACGATGAGCAAGCCATCCTCTGCATTCGCATTTTCAATCAAATAATGTAAACCATGAACACGAATTTCCTTGGACTGTTGATTGATGCCGTAATAAGAAGATGTACGTACTGAAATATGGTCAGTACTCACACCTTTATATTCAAAATACTCCTGTACGGCAATACCAATGGGTGTGCCTCCTCGCCATATTCCAACGATGAACTGAGGACGAAAGCCATCAGCATAAATCTCATGAGCCAATTTAAAAGAACTTTCTAAAAGGTTCTGTGCATTGATATAAGTTTTCTTCATATATTGAATCCAGAGTTAAAAAATTAGAATTTAATGGCCGGCAAGCACTGATGTTCTTCAGAGATAGGGTCTGCTTTTGGTATAGTAAAAAAGGTTAAAGCTCCCGGGCCAGATTTTTAATATCTTCATGAACGGTGGGATGGTTTTCCATCTTACCTTTTTCATCGATTCCCCTATAACATAGATCCGCTTTGTATTGAATATCTGCGGCATCAAAAAAATACCGGGCAGTCAGCTTCATCCCGTCAAACAGATCTTTTCCACGGGTGGCGCCCACTGCCAGAAGCAATCCTTTTCGCTTGCGATCCTTAAATTCATCCATCCTAAGCCTGTATTTTCTTGACCATAACACCTGGATACGATCAATCAAGGCTTTCAAGGCTGCCGGGAAAGAATAAAAATAAACCGGAGAGCTGAGGACAATAATATCAGCCTTTATTATAGCCGGGAGAAAAATATGGGTAAAATCATCTTTAAAGATGCACACCCCTTTTGTTTCACAATTACCGCACCCTATGCAGGGGTTGATCTTGAGTTTAACCGCGTCCAATACCTGGGTGTCATATCCTTTGGCTTTCATTTCTTCCATGAAACAAGACATCAGATACTGAGAATTCCCTTTTTGGCGAGGGCTGCCGTTTATTCCAAGAACCAGCATAATTGATTACTCCACAATGCCCAATACTTGAACTTCAAAAACCAGGGTGGCTCCGGGCTTTATGAGAGATCCTGCTCCTCTGTCTCCATATGCCAGTTCAGGCGGAATATACAATTCCCACTTTGATCCCACCTTCATCATCTGCAGGGCTTCAATCCAGCCCTGAATCACACCACCCACCTGAAATGTTGCAGGATTGCCCCTGCGATATGAAGAATCAAACTCTGTGCCGTCAATAAGCGTGCCTTTATAATGGCACTCTACCGTATCCGTTGCCTTTGGCAAGGGTCCGTCTCCCTCAATAATAATTTTATACTGAAGCCCGGAGGACAGGGTTACAACATTTTCCTTTTTCTTGTTTTCATCTAAAAACTTAATCCCTTCTTCCCTGTTTACTTTGGCTTCCATTTTAATTCTCTCCATTTGTTTTTGTCTTGCCAGTCGCTGATAAGACATCAAAATCTGTTCTAATTTTTCTTGAGTCAATTTAGGTTTTTTTTCATGATTGTCCATGGCCCCCATCATAAAAAATGCAGGGTCAAGTTCAAGGGTTTCTTTTAATTTATCAAAAATATCATATCCAAGAGCGTAACTGATCTGCTTTTCAAGATCCGCTTTTTCAATGGATTGTGCTTTTTCTTCTGCTGCAAAACAGTCCATATTAAAAAAAAACACAACAATCAGAACCAGAAAATATTTTTTATAATATTGCATTAAGGTCTCTCCTTTATTAAAGCATTTCTATGACGCATGCCATGGATACCCCGCCGCCGCCGCAAAGGGTGGCAAGGCCAAGGGATTTTTTTCTATTTTTCATGGCATACATCAATGACACGACTATTCTTGCACCCGTGGAGCCAACTGGATGACCCAGCCCGATCCCAGAACCATTGACATTGGTGATTTCCCGGTTCAGTCCAAGTTCTCTTTCACATCCCAGGTACTGGCCGGCAAATGCCTCATTTAATTCAATGAGTTCAAAATCATCCAGTTCAAATTTAGAATTTTTTATTAAATTTTTCACTGCCGGAACCGGAGAAAGACCCATTACAGAAGGATGGCAGGCACCCCTTGAGGTTGCTTTTATCCTTGCTATGGGGGAAAGTCCCAATTCTCTGGCTTTTGAGGCAGACATGATAATCATACCCGTTGATCCATCATTAATACCGGAAGAGTTCCCTGCCGTCACCTTGCCGATTTTTGGAACAAAGGCTGCCGGAAGGGCGGAAAGCTGTTCCATGGTTATTCCCGGCCGGAAATGCTCGTCTTTATCAAAAATAATGGGGTCTTTTCTTTTTTGAGGAACACTTACTTGTACAATTTCATCCTTAAATGATCCATCCTTTGTGGCGCGCTCTGATTCATTGTGGCTTCTTAAAGCCACTTCATCCATTTCTTGTCGGGAAATATCCAGATGCTGGGCTATAAATTCAGTGGTATGTCCCATAATATAAGGCTTTCCCACAAAGTAACTCAAAGGCGGTTTGGTTTCATCCACTGGTCCATCTTCAGGATGGGGGATGATGTGGGAACCGCAGTGCAAAGCGTGAATCATGTTATCGACAAAGGTCTGGTCCTGAAGCCTGCATCCCCAGCGGGCATTTGGAACACTGTATGGTGTTGATGACATATGCTCTGTTCCACCTGCCAGGATAATATCTGCCATGCCTGCCTGAATCATGGCCATCCCTGAAATCATGGCCTCCATCCCGGAAATACAGACCCTGTTGATGGTGACGGCCGGCACTGTATCGGGTATATCTGCCAGTAATGCCCCAACCCTTGCCACATTGAGCGTGTCACAGGATTCCATACAGCATCCATAGCGTATATCATCTATCATTTCAGGTTCAATATTTGCCCTTTTAATAGCTTCTTTCATGGTAATCGCCGCAAGACTTGCCCCATTCATAGGGAGCAGGGTTCCACCAAAAGCACCGATTGCTGTTCGGCAGCCTGATACAATGACAACATCTTCCATTCTTATTATCTCCTGTTCTTTAGGACCGCAAATTTTATAACTTGAACGAAATTGCTTGTCTTTTGAGGTCCTTAGTTTTTATTCATATATGTTCTTAACTCAAATCTGGCAACTCCGAAAGTTGAATTCTTAAAATAAATGTTCTTCCATACTGGCTGCCGGATTATTTTCATAGGTGATGGCGGTAAGTTTCCCCATGGTTGCAGGGATGATAGTGGTGATAAAAAATTGAGCTGTCTTAATTTTCCCCTGATAAAAATCGCTTTCCTTTGTATCAAGTTTTTCAATTGAAATATTAGCCCGCCACAGAAGCATCCATGCCATGATAATGTCTCCTGTTGCCTCCATCAATGGATGGGCACAGGCAAAAGCTGAGGCCATATGTTTTGATAAAAGTGCATTACCCGCGTTTTTGCATGTGACTTCAAATAAAACAAGTGCGGCTTCCAATTTTATTGCAAGCTCATTTAAATTGTCATGGCCCTTGGCTACCAATATAGTTGCTTTAATTTCACGTATCAGCACATCCAGCAAAACTCCATTATTTCCAGCAACCTTTCGTCCCAGAAAATCCATAGCCTGAATACCGTTTGAACCTTCATAAATGGAGGCAATTTTACAATCCCTTACCATCTGCTCCACAGGATACTCTCTGGTATACCCATATCCTCCAAATATCTGCATGGCCTCAACACAGACATCAAAGCCTTTTTCACTGGAATAGGCTTTAACCACGGGTGTTAAAATTTCCACCAGATTTGAATAGTCTTGGACCTCTTGCTTATTTGTTGCCGTCTCTTTTTTATCAAAACAATAGGCAACATAATAAATCAGGCTTCTTATACCTTCCACATAGGATTTCATCTTTAAGAGCATCCGCTTCACATCAGGGTGACGGATAATCGGTACCTGGCCTGCCCCATGATCGGCAAGTTTTTCAATACTGCGACCCTGGAGCCTTTGCTTTGCATAATCAAGGGCATGCAGATAGGCCAGATTGGCACTTGCAAAGGCCTGCGTTCCAACCTCCAGCCTGACTTCATTCATCATGTGAAACATGATTTGCATTCCCCGGTTGGGGGTTCCCAGCAAAAATCCCCGGCACCTGCCTTTGCTGCCAAGAGACAGAGAGCAGGTCGGACTGCCATGGATTCCCATTTTTTCTTCAACCCCTGTACATACAACATCATTTAGTTCACCGAATGTCCCATCTTTGTTAACCCAGATTTTGGGAACGATAAACAGGGAAATACCCTTGGTTCCTGCAGGAGCACCTTCAATTCTGGCAAGGACCGGATGAATAATATTGTCTGTAAGATTCTGTTCCCCATTTGTAATAAAAATTTTACTGCCCGTGATTTCATAGGTGCCATCATCCAGTTTTTTTGCTGAGGTTGTCAATGCCCCGACATCTGATCCTGCGCCGGGTTCTGTCAACAGCATTGTTCCTCCCCAGACACCAGTATAGAGTTTTTCCAAAAACAGATCTTTTTGTTCCCTGGTCCCAAAAAGATCAATCATTTTTCCTGCCCCATGGCTGAGAATGGGATATGTTGTTAAAACATAATTTGCACAGGTAATATATTCCATGGCTGCCTGGGCAATACTAAATGGAAGTCCCTGTCCACCATATTCAGGATTTTCAGTTAATGCACACCATTCACCTTCCACCAGAAGTCTGTGGGGTTTTCTCAAACATTCCGGGACCTTGACCATACCATTTTCAAAAATCACGCCTTCGTTATCGCATTGGGTATATGTTGGAAAGATTTCTTTAACTGCCAGGTTTTTGGCTTCTTTTATCACCATATCAAACATTTTTTTATTAAATGTTTTGTATTTTTCTGAAGTTAAAAATGCATCCACCTGGAATTGTTCATAAAGGACAAAATCGATATCTCTTTGGTCGGTAAGTTTGGGGGCCATGCTCCACCTCTTTAATGTATTAATATTTAGAGCCGATCAAAAACTGTCAATTTTCCCGATTAAAGCGTTGTGCTCAGTTGATAGTTGAGCTTATGCTTCCAAAATTTTCAAGTTTTCAGTCAAGCACTATTTGGATAAGTGAAATTTACTTATCCAGCATAAACATGTCAAGAGAAAAACAACTATGGATCAATCATGTAAACAGTGTTTATAAAAACTGATGCAAAAAACCACTTTTTAAAAAATAGCGCAGTACAAAGTACTTTTATTTAATTAAGGGAACAATTTATTATTTTTCTTCAACTCTTCACTCTCAATTGCCAGAAGACTTGAGATGGTAATTTTATCCAGACGATCAAACATTGCATGGCTGGCCTCAATCCATACCCACCTGGACAGGCAGTCTCCTGCCCTGTTGCAGACACCGCAGACCTGTTTTTTCTGCTCTGCGCAATCTGTGATGGCTGTGGATCCCTCCAGAATTCTGATAATGGTTCCAATGGATATGTCCTCGGGAGATTTTGCAAGCCTGTGTCCGCCAAAAGGGCCACGATAGCTTTTTAGAATGCCGGCTTTATTGAGTTTGCCTACAAGCTGCTCCAGGTATTTTACTGAGATGTTTTGACGACTGGAAACATCGCTCAAAGGGACTGGTTTATCCCTGCCGTGAATTGTAATATCAAGGATAAGCCTTGTCCCATATCTGCTTTTGGTTGTCAGTCGCATCATTATCCTTAAATTAATTTTTACTTTCCATTATTGCGCTTTTAAACGACATTCAATGAAATGATTCAATTCTTAATATTAATCTTGCTTCTTTATCTGCAGGCATTAAAGGTGTGATTTTAAAGTATCACCCTGGGAAATTCATCGATTTTTAAATTCTCCGGCTTTTGAGAGGGAAGATAAATATTGAATTGACTTCCTTTGCCCTGTTCTGACTCAACGTCAACCGTTCCCCCATGGTATTTAATCACCCTGTGTGCAATAAAAAGACCTAAGCCTGTTCCCTGGGACCCTTTGGAAGTAAAAAAAAGTGTAAACATCTTATTTTTTGTTTCCAAATCCATACCAATTCCATTATCTTTAATAATAAAATGAATTTGATTATCAGAAGTTTTACTGACATGAAATTTTACACAATGATTTTTTTTATCCCTGTCATACACACTTGCATCTACAGCATTTTCAAGGAGATTAACAAGGGTTGCCTCCATCCAGTTGACATCAACTTCAATTTTCCCAAGATTATTTGGTATGGAAATATCTAATTTAATTTTATTCTTTTTTGCAATTGATCTTATAGTGGAAACAACATTTTCAACAAGATCTGCAACATTCACCTCTTTGTAGTGAAGTTCCCGTGATTTGGCATAAAATAAAATTTCAAGCACCATTTTTTTAATTTTATCTGCTGTTTGCTTAATCTGGCCAGATGCTTTGAAAACCCTGTCATCATCTTTTTTGCTCAGACCTGTTTCAAGCTGATAAATACCCCCATCCAGAGCAGTAAGCATGCCTTTTACACCGTGAGACATGGAGCCCAGCATCAATCCCAGAGAAACAAGATGATCCTGCAATTGTCGGATCTCGGTTATATTGGTGGACATTTCCATCACCTGGGTGATCTCACCCTTTTCATTTCTTATGGGTGCTGTCCTTGTCAGAACATTATATTGTTTGCCAAATTTGGAGGTAACAATCTCTTCCGTACTATGGGACTTGCCATCCTCAAATGTTTCTGCAACAGGGCAGTCATTACATTGTGATGTTCTGTGTTTATAAATTTCAAAACAAAACTCTCCAATCTGGTTGCCGAAATGCTGTTTGAATAATTTATTGGATGCTGTAATCCTGAAATTTCTATCCTGGACGGAAATATAGCAGGGAACCTCTTCAAACAGCTTATTTAACAAATCCTGGGCTTTATGAAGATCGCTAAGGGTTTCTGAGTATTTATTAATTTTTATATTTAAAGAAATATTTTTGCAGGCTGCAATGAGGGCAAGATCCAGTGCCTTGCTGTTAACCGGTATCTCAAGGTAATGGATAGCACTGGATTCAAAAAAATCCATGGCCGCATCAAGTTTATCTTTTTGTGCAAAGATAATTATCTGAACAAGAGGGTTTTTCTTTTTAGCCGAATCAAGGCATGCTGCCATATCCTCACTGAGGAACGGATCGGCAAGAATAATGTCCCAGCTAAGATAAGCAAGCTGGTGCCACGCCTCGTCAAAGGTGATTGCAATGATAACTTCGTATTGCTGGCGCTCTATATAGGTTTTCAAAGCCTCGGCATGATCTTTATTGCTATCAATAATTAATATCTGTTTTGACATGATCAGTCCAAAATATTTAAATCAGTGTTTCTTTGACAATTTTTAACAATTCATCCCGGTCAAAGGGTTTGGTAAAGGATGCTACTGCATTGACAACAGCATATTGGTGACCTGAAAGACCGCTGATCACAATAACCGGAATATTTTTAAGTTCAGGGTCCTGTGAAAGCTGCCGGTAAAAACGTGGTCCCCATTCGCCCGGCAATTCAATATCCAGGGTAATAAGGTCTGGCTTATTCTTTTTTGCCACATTAAACCCCTCTTTTACATCTCCGGCAACATAAGCATCATACCCATTATCATTAAACAGGGAGACCAGATAATCTCTAATATTCAAATCGTCATCAATCACCAGAATTTTCTTTTTCATAACACCCTCTGATTCTTATTTGTTTATACTTATTACAGGGCAGCCTGCCCTGACGATAACCTGTTCTACGTTTCCTCCCAGCCTTATATCTTCAGACACAGCTCTTCTTGAATGATGGGCCATAATGAGCAGATCTGCATGTTTATCCCTGGCATATTTAACAATTTCTATAAAGGGAATGCCTTCCCAGACATCCATGGAGTAACCCTTCAGCTCTTTTAACCTGGGCTCATACCTTGCTCGGATCTTTCTCAGGGATTCTCTTATCTGCTGCTCTATCTCATCCTGGCTTAACATTTTACCGGCATGCAAAGCGGTGATATCAAGAGCATGAAAGACACTGAGTTCACAATCAAGGGCTTTGGCAACCTTTATTGCAAAATCAAATGCTTTGTCCGAGGTTTTTGAAAAATCAGTACCAAAAACGATATTTGACAACCCTCCCCAAAAGGAGGCCGCAGGCCTGTTCACAACAAGAACAGGGCAATTGGCTGATTTAGCTACTTTTTGGAGGGTTGAGCCTACAGAACTTTTTTTGTAAACGCTTTCGTCTTCATCCCCCGTGCTGCCACCGAGCAATATCAAATCCGGTTTCAGATTTTTTGCCTGTCTCAATATCTCCCGGGCAGGCAGCCCCACTGCAACATCTATTGAGTAATCAAGACTCTCATCCAGGTATTTTTCATAATACGTTTTAATATCTTCAGTTACCCAGGCGAGATAGTCTTCATCAACATCCACGTGTTCTTTGGTTTTTACATCCACCACAACCTGACTGTAGCCCCTTGAGGGGATTCCCATAACATGGAAGATATTCAAGTGTGACTGATAACTTCTGGCAATGTTAAAGGCAACTCTTGCCGCATGATCGCTGGCGCCCGTTGCAGATGTTGCAAATAAAATTTTTTTAAACATATCAAACCCCATTCATTTCGTTAAATGATCAAAAGGCTTTTATTCCTCTGGTTTTAAATGCTCCGGAATGATAAGCATTTTTACGATAACCGGTTTCAAAAATGACCACCGGATGCCGATCTCATATACTTCTTCAAGGTCCCGAATGGCATCCCAGCAATTATGGCAGGGCGCCAGAACTAGTTTTGCCCCGGTTTCAAGAATCTGATCCCGTTTTTTAATCAAGGCTATATTCCGCTGTTTTCTGAACAGACCGATACCATTGAATCCTCCACCTCCGCCACAGCAGTAATTATGCTCTTTGTTGGGCGACATCTCCACAAAATATCCTGGCTCAACAATATGCTTAATAATGTCACGTGTTGCTTTTTTAAGTCCCTGATTTCTGATATAATTACATGAATCCTGGAGTGTTACAGGCTCTTTTATCCTTTTGGAAGGGTCAATTTTAAGTTTCCCAGTATTGAGTGCTTCTGCCAGCCATTCGACATAGTGAATGGATTCAGCCGGTGGTTGACCATTCTTTCGTCCTGCCCAGTAAGGTCCTTCAATGACTGTGGCCCTGTGGGCATGACCGCATTCTGTTCCAATCATCCGTTTGGGTTTTAGTCTTTCCATGGCCGCATACACGCTTTCTACCTGCATTTTGCAGGCAGCCCAGTCTCCGGCAAACATGGCAAGACTTGTCTGCTCCCAGCCTTTGGAGGGAACCGTCCAGTTCTCACCTGCTATATGAAACAGGATAGCTGCTTCGGCAAGGTCTTCCGGATAGTGTTTAACCTCCCTTGCGTTCACTGTGTACATGATATCAGCGCCTTCCTTATCCACAGGAACTGTGAGCCCGGGATAGTCTTCTTCATACTCCTCAACCATCCATTCAAAGGTATCGACAAATTCTTCATTTGTGACATCCATTTGTGCGTTGTAAACCCTGTGCATTCCTGCACCGATTTTCAGCTCCCATGGCACAAACCCCTGCTGGTATAACAGGCCTCTAAGATAGCCAAACATTATACCGGTATCGATCCCATGGGGGCAATACATCCCGCACCTGTTGCAACAGGTACATTGTGCCCATGCGACCTCCATGCAATGCCGCATGAACTTATTGTCAACTTTTCCCTTTTTCCGTATGATTTCACCAAGAGTTGACTGGATTTTATAGGCTGGGACCTGTTTGGGGTCCCGGCCATTGACCTCGTAAAGAAAACAGGAATCTGCACACATTCCGCAATGGGCACAGATTTCAAGCCAGGTTTTTGTCCGTGACTTACAGGTATTTTGTATGGTTTTCCACAAAAGATCGCTGTCAATTTCCAGTTCCTTCATTTCCGTATAGTAGGTATTCCCACTGGTATCTGCAAGCAGTGCAGTGATTCCTTCTGCTGTGTCAACAGGCTTTTTATTGCAAAATTTTCCTTCCGGCATGGATCGTTTTCTCCTTAACGCTTTGGGTAATCAATATTCATTACCAAGCCATTTTTGTTCCCTTCATTCCTCCCCTCTTAATTCCAAAATCCATTCCAAGCTGGGCACGGGATGCAAAAAACAAAAAAACATGAGAAAGCTTGGTAAAGGGTATGGCTATCAAAAGGAGCTCCCCGCAAAATATATGCATATTCAGCCAGAATGAATACTCTCCGACCTGGTATCGGGCTAAAAGCCCTGTAACAAAGGGAGCAATAGAGATAAGTAAAATAAAATAATCATTCAGCGTGGTCATAATCCTGACTTCGGGGAGAACTATTCGTCTCAACACAAGAAAAAAGGCGCTTGCAACAACTGTCCAGGTTAATATATCCGCAAAGGTAGCGTTTAAAGTAAAAAATGAAATCCCTAATTTTTCCCGGAGAAACAGGTTATGCCCCAACAAGAAAAGAGGAATTAGAACAGCTCCGATGTGAAATCCGAAAAAAGCGATTGCAATGAACGGCTGGGTTCGCCAGCCGTATGTTCCAAAAGGAATCAGCCATTTATAGATGGACCGGACAGCCCCTTTGAATCCCGCAGCTGGGTGTGATGTATAGGCCACTCTGTCCAGCTGCCAGCTCAATCCTCTGAAATACATGATAAATCGTGCAAGCATTCCAATCAAACAGACCCCCAGAGCTATCCAGAAGAACAAGCCTGTTAACAGATCATGCATTGTTTAATCCTCCATATAATAAATTAACTCTAATCATCTTCTCTGTCCGTCAGGAATTTCCAGAAAAGCGGTATGAAAACTAGGATTCCACCCATGATGATATACGTTATTCCTTTGGTATATGTCATAAAATCCTGAAGTGTAAAAATAGTGTTTTCCAATGTATCCTCCTTTATCCCGTCTAATGGGCCTTGTAATCAGGGTGCTCGTGAAGAACAGGCATCCGGGTTGCAATAAATCTATAAATAACAATCCCTAAGGTTACAATAAAAACAGATGTAGCGATTTCCATAAAGCCTGGACAATACCTCTGGGCTGAAGGCAGATGCCAGTTAAATGCTACAACGGAAATATTGAGTCTGTTAAGTACGATCCCCAGAACAGTCCAGATTGATGCCAGCCGGATGAACATAAGATTCTTTTCCCTGGAACCCATTGCATAAAGGATGGCAGGAAAAAGGACAAATCCAACCACCTCTAAAAGGAACCAGAGTCCCCAGCCAGTGGTAAGATAATGCCAGTTGTTGTCTATGGAAAGACCGATGACCTTGATACAGAAATATCCTATCATAATTAATGATGCAGCTTTGGCAAACCCTAAGGCAACCCCTGTACTTTCTTTTAGATGGGTTTCATCCATTTTATATTTAAGGTAACGATGTGCAATGCTTCCTTCAAAAATAACCATGGACATGCCGGCAAACATGCTGGATATAAAGAAATATACGGGCAGATAGGACGAGTACCATAGGGGATGAAGTTTAGATGGTGCAATCATAAAAAGGGCCCCCAGGGACGATTGATGAAGGGTTGAAAGGATGACACCGAAAATCGTCAATAACAGGGTTAGCCTTACAACCACATTTCTTAACTTTTTTAACCCCAGCCATTCCATGGCGGCAGGACTGAATTCAATAAGCAATACCGTCAGATAAAGGAATACGCAAAGTCCCACTTCATAAAGAAGAGATGAGGTTCCCGGGGAAAAGAACACGGGATAGGGCAAGCGCCAGGGGCGGCCGACATCATAATGAAGGGCCAGAACAACAAGGGCATAACCCAAAAATGCCGTCAAAATAGCAGGACGGACAGCTGAATGAAATCGTTTCAGTCCAAAGATATAGCATGCCGCAGATGTTACATAACCGCCTGCTGCAAGGGCAACACCACACAAAAGGTCAAATCCGATCCATATCCCCCAGGGATTGTTGTTATCAAGATTGGTTACAGTACCAAGGCCCATGGTAAACCTGAGAATGGTTAACACAAGACCACCCGCAAGGATGATACCTGTCACAACATTAAACACGGTAAATCTTTTGTTTTCAGGAATCCTGTTATCCAAATCCATCTACTCCTCCTGTTTGCCTTTTTCTAGGGAATCTTCAAGTTCCACGGACGTCTTTGTGTCCTGTTCTTCCTGAGTTTTTGCTTGTTTTTCTTTTGCAGCTTCTCTTTTTTGCAAGTCTTCTTCCAGGGCTTTTTTGACCTCAAAATTGATTGCAGCGGTTTTCTCTTTGGTCATTTTTGCCCTAAGGTCTTCTATCTTTTGATTCATTGCTTCATTGGCCTGAACCCTTGCTGCCTGCACTGCATCATCTTTTTCTTCTTTGGCTATCTTATCTTTTCTCTTGGAAATTGCATATACTCCGGTCAATAATACCGGCCAAAGTCCAACAATAATCGGGACCGTTGAAAGTGCTCCTGACGTAAGTTCAGGTGCGGATTTCGTTCCTAAGTCCTCTCTCATGCCAATGGTTTCAAAGGGTTGCCCGGAAAGATAAAGCCAGCTTGTACCGCCCATTTCATGCTCACCATAGACATGGTCAACATATTGTTCAGGATATTTTTGGATTTTTGCTTTTGCAATCTTTAAAAGTGCTTCTCTTTCTCCAAAAATCAGTGCTTCCCTGGGGCAGGCTTCCACACACCCAGGAAGTTTACCCTCTTCTATACGCGGAGCGCACATGGTGCATTTCGTCACCCTGGGAGTCAGCACTTTATCATATTCATAGGCTGGAATCTCAAATGGGCATGCCACCATGCAATAGCGACATCCCACACATAAATCAGCATCATACACAACGGGTCCGGCAGGCGTTTTTTTAAATGCCTTAACAAAACAGGCAGAAGCGCATGCAGGTTCAAGGCAATGGTTGCATTGTTTTTTTACAAATACTTTTTCTTTGGCCTGGAACTGGTTTACAACGGTATATTCATCTGCCTGGGTACGTCTCTTTTTATCAAGAACTTTTAAATCCTCAAACGGTGTTTCCGGTTGCGGTAATCCATTTACCTTGTTGCAGGCTTGTTCGCATTTTCTGCATCCGATACACAAGGTGGTATCATGCAGAACGCCAGAGCTTCCCGGATATCCCTTGAACTGCTTGTTTGAGGCACCATAGGCTTTTGTCAGGGCACCCGTTGTGGTGACACTGACAGCCGCTCCAAGCGAGCCCAAAAACTTTCTACGAGAAATAGCCATAATTTTACCTTTATTATTTAGATCCATCGAATATTCTATTTCTTTTCTTCATGACATTTGGCACAGTCCGTTGCTACAACGGCCTGGACATCCATTTTCTTATGACAGGTAATGCACTGACCATGATAGGCACCCTTTAATCCGGGCCTGCCATCCATACCAGGACCTTTTTTACTGTGGCATGAAACACATTGGGGCGGTTCAAGCGTCTTTGGGCTGTTGTGATGACATCCCATACACAGCCCTGCCTGATCCGTGTGAAAAGCCTTAGCCATATCACTTTTCCCAACCCGCTTGAAAATAGCCTGAACCACTTTTCGGTGTGGAAACCGGCTGGGCATATAGTCCTTGGCCAACACATCAATAACAACTTCTTCAGGGATCTTGTCTTGTGCAACAAGTTTGTACCTTGAAGATCGATCAGTTAATGCTTTTTTTGCAACCTTCCCGGGTTCCATGGATTGCAATTGCGCCTGCTGCAAATTGTGACATGTTTTACAAGACTCGGAATTATCTTTTTTAACGGGTGCCTGGAAATGACAGCCGGCACAATCTGATTTTTTGGTAAATTCCCTGTGGCAGCCGACACAGCTTCTGGAGGTATCCATATTATGCATGGCCTGTTCAAGGCTGACAAATCCTCCTTTTAATTCTCCCCCGTCTTGCGTATGGCAGTCATTACATTTCTTCAATGTTTCATGGTGACATACTTTACAGCTTTCAGTCTTTGTTTCATGGGCTTTATGATCAAAAGCAACACCATTCATATAGGGTTTAGTCGCCTTGCTGCCAGGAATCCAGGCTGTAATGGCAACTTCATCCGGCTGATTTCGTTTGAGTCGAGGAATATCAGGAACCTTTGATATCTTTTCCTGTTCCTTTGCATCATGGCAACCCTTGCATGTCAGCGGCCCGGCAGTGATACTTCTGGTTTTCAATGCTTGATGACACTTTACGCAGGCATTGTGGGATGCTTGGCCAATAGGCCTTATATCATCCTGTTTTGTTGTCTTGTGACAATATGCGCAGGATTCTTCCTCCCCCTTGACATAGAATATCTGTTTTGTTTTTTCATTATATTTATGGTGACAGGCACTGCAATTATCTTTAATTGAGGTATCCTGGCCCTTTATTTGGTCTGAACTTTCATGGATAAAATGCAATGACTTATCAAAATTAATTTTTGCCCAGGACGACTCTTTGGGTTTTCCTGTAACATGACAGGATCCGCATTCAGCTGAAACAGGTCCTGCTTTTTCATTGGCTGCTTTTTTATCCACATGACAGGCAATACAATTGTCATGATAAAAATCCATGGAGACTTTTTCATCAGTCCTTTTGAATTTAAAAACAAAACTACCCTCTTTTTCATTATGACAGGCTATGCATTTCCCATCAGCTGCCTGGGTATGAAGATCATGCAAAAAACCCACTGCCGGCATTTCATTTTTGTCTAACTCCTCCCCAAGCTGGATATTAATACGATCCGGTCTTTTATCATCATTACTTTTTGTTGTACTGGTTTGCCCTATTAAGGGAACCACAATTAATAAGACAATCATCACAAGAATAATCAGCTGAAATGGTTTAACTTTTAACATGGTTCAATCCCCTGATTGATTTTTAAAAACTCAATTTCGATAAACCCAATCAAATTGGTGAGACAAATTCCTACTATTTTCGTGTGATTAAGTCAACCCAAAAATGCATGTGTCCAAAAAATTATAAAAAGACTATCATTTCAGTTGATTATCATAGAATTTTAAAACAGCCATTCAATTAAAACATACCTGAATTCTTTGGCCGAAAAAAAATATTCTTTTTACAGCTGGATTAAATTGTCTTTTCTTTTTGTCTTTTCTACTTGATTTTATTGAATTTTCTGACTAATATGAGCCCTTTTAATTCAAAGAATAAATGGAAATAAATTTTCAGTCAAATGATGACTAGACTATAGTAATTTAGAACAGGAGGAAGGAATGGCAAAAATTGTAAGTCGTGAAGAAATGGCTCAAGGGACTATTATTCTAAATGAAATAGAAGCACCCCGCATATCACGAAAAGCTAAGCCCGGTCAATTTGTGATACTTCAGGCAGATGAAACAGGAGAGCGAATCCCTTTGACCATGGCAGATACAAATCCGGACAAAGGCACGATTACCATTATTTACATGGTAGTTGGAAAATCAACGGCCCGGTTTAAAGAATTAAAGGTTGGCGATGAATACTACGCTTTGATCGGTCCCCTTGGAAAACCCACCCATGTTGAAAAAGTCGGAAAAGTTGTCTGTGTAGGCGGCGGAACCGGAATCGCGGTTCTTCACCCCATCGCCCGGGCTCTTAAGGAAGCCGGCAATGAAGTGACAACCATATTGGGTTCAAGAAGCTATGATCTATTGATCATGGAAGAAAAGATGAAAGCCGCATCCCATAATTTTCATATTTGTACTGATGATGGTTCCAAAGGCCACCATGGATTTGTGACCGATGTATTAAAAAAAGTTTTGGAAAAAGATGATATTGATCTTGTCGTTGCCATAGGTCCTATACCCATGATGAAATTCTGCAGCCTTATAACCAAAGAAAAAAATGTCAAAACCCTTGTAAGCCTTAACCCCATAATGGTGGATGGCACTGGTATGTGCGGCTGCTGCCGAGTTTCTATAGGTGATGATACCAAATTCGCATGTGTGGATGGTCCTGAATTTGATGCACACAAAGTGAATTTTGATGAGCTGGCCAAACGTCTGGCTTCTTATCTTGATGATGAGAAGAAAAGCTTAGAAGCCTATGAGAAATGTAAAATACAATAAAAATACTATCATGGTTGGATATATGGAGGAATAAATGGCAGATAAAAAAGAAAAAGTGGAACGGGCAAAGATGCCCGAACAAGACCCGGATGTAAGAAGAAGAAATTTTGACGAAGTCCCCCTTGGACTTACCCCTGAAATGGCTATGCTGGAGGCTTCAAGATGCCTTCAATGCAAAAAACCGCTATGTGTGGAAGGATGCCCTGTTTCCGTTAAAGTGCCAGAATTTATCAAACTGATTGCTGAAAATAACTTTTCAGGCGCTGCAAAAAAATTATGGGAAACAAATGCTCTTCCCGCTGTTTGCGGACGTGTCTGCCCCCAGGAAGATCAATGTGAGGGCAAATGTATTCTAGGCAAAAAAGGCGCCCCTGTTGCCATTGGATATCTTGAAAAATTTGCAGCTGACTGGGAAAGGAAAAATGGTTCTGGAGAACCCCCTGTTGTTGCAAAAAAAACCGGCAAGAAAGTTGCTGTTATTGGATCGGGTCCCTCCGGCCTTACCGTTGCAGGAGATCTTTTACTTAAGGGCCATGAGGTCACCATTTTTGAAGCATTCCACAAACCAGGTGGAGTATTGGTGTATGGAATCCCTGAATTCAGACTTCCAAAAGAGATTGTTGCCTCGGAAGTTGCCACCCTTGAAAAAATGGGAGCAAACATTGAATGTAATTCAGTTGTCGGTGCCTCAATCACCATTGATGAGCTGTTTGAAGAGGGATATGATGCGGCTTATATAGGTGTTGGTGCAGGATTACCAAGGTTCATGAACCTTAAGGGCGAAAACATGATCGGCATCTATTCGGCAAATGAATACCTGACTCGTACCAATCTGATGAAAGGGTATCTTTTCCCTGAATATGACACCCCCGTTGCAAGAGGTAAAAATGTGGTTGTCTTAGGGGCAGGCAATGTTGCCATGGACTCTGCCAGGACTGCAATGCGGCTTGGTGCCCAATCCGTAAAAGTAGTTTATCGAAGATCCCGTGATGAAATGCCGGCAAGGGCGGAAGAACTCCACCATGCTGAAGAAGAAAAGATTGAATTTGTTCTTCTGACCAATCCCACTCAATTCTTTGGAGATAAAAATGGCCGCCTGACTGGAATGGAGTGTCTTAAAATGGAATTAGGCGAACCTGATGCTTCGGGAAGAAGAAGACCTCTTCCCATTGAAGGATCAGAATTCAAGTTTGACTGCGATCTTGTGGTTGTATCCGTGGGTTCAAATGCCAATCCTCTGCTCACAAATTCAACACCTGATATTGCCCTGAACAGATGGGGCAATATTGTTGCTGATTCTGCAAACGGAAAAACCTCTAAAAAAGGCGTATGGGCAGGAGGTGATATTGTAACTGGAGCTGCCACTGTCATTCTGGCCATGGGTGCAGGAAGGGCTGCTGCCAACTCAAT
>CAYWGN010000053.1:0-3076 GCA_964457495.1 uncultured Desulfobacula sp. | reverse complement strand
ATATATCTTGTGATCCACCAGTGATAATGAGTGGATATGACCTTTAATAAATTTTTGTTCGCCAAAGATAGAGACAAGAAGGATACCGTCTTCATCCGGTTCAACCCTGTCAACTGCTTCCATTAACAATGTTTCATCAGGCTCGCCAGGCTTGCCGTCTTTTTCAAGTAAATATGCATTTGCCTCACACATTACACCATTACTCCTTATGTTATAAAAAAAATAAATGTTTATTCAATAGTTCATCTACCAGTTGAGGCAGGGGCAGGCCGCTCACCCCGACAATCTCAAGGTTTTCCTGGGTCAACGGCAGAAGAATTTTTTTGGCTTCGGCAGAACAGATGGCTTCTGCCATAAGCGGTGTCACCTCTCCCATCATTGCATGGGGCATGATGATCCCCACAGGCCCGATAATGACATCAGCCTTTTGTACAGTCTGAACAATGGCATTAGTGCCGGAAGCCCCTTTATTTGCTTTTGACTTCAGCATCTGGGCCGTGGCAATGGCATTGGTTCCAAGAGCTATGATTTCTATTCTCTCTTCAAACCGTTCTTTAAGTTTCTTTATAATAGCGGCCCCTATTCCACCCCCCTGTCCATCAATGACACAAACTCTTTTTTTATTATTCGCTCCCATACCTTTTGTTTGCCTTTATTTTATTTATTCCACTCAAATATTCAGGTTTTCAAATCACCTTTAATAATCTTTTTAACTTCATTAAAAATCTTATCTTCAACCCTTTCCATGGTGGTGTTGCCATCAATGATAATGATTTTCTCGAGGTCCTTCAATACATCAAAGGCCTGAAAATAATTGGCTCTGACTTTTTTCATGACATCAATTTTCTCATACATATCAAAATTGCTGCGGCTTAATTTTATTCTCTCAAAACAAATATCCGGATCAACATCAATAAAAATAGTCACATCAGGCCTTAAAATATCTGCGTTCAGGGAATTTGCATGGATCACCCATTCCATATCAATATATTGGGCATGATATGCATAGGATGAAAAATAATACCGGTCACATAATACCATCTCACCCTGGTCGACTTTCAAACAAACCCCATTTTCTTGATTCACCAGATGATCTGTCCTGTCAGCTGCAAAAAGGGAGGCAATGGTTCTTTGATCCGTGGCAACTTTTCCTGAAAGCATCTGCCGGATGAGTAATCCGATTGGGCCGTCAGTGGGTTCAAAGGTTGAATAGATCTTATTTCCCAAAATCTCCAGCCGCTTAGATATATTCTTTATCTGAGTACTTTTTCCAGACCCGTCAATGCCTTCAAAAACAATAAATCTGCCCTTATTTTTCTCACCCAATTTATAAACCTCAAGCTTTTATTTCATATTATTCATACCATTTAAAAACAATATATAACAACATACAGGTTTATTGGCAAGTATTTGCGCTTTGCCCTAAGCTTTTTCATACTAAAAAAGATGCTTGCTATCATCATGGAACCGGTTTATTAAGATATGATTCTAATTTTTAATATTTGGGTGATATATGGCGTATGATGTAATTATCGTGGGCGGTGGTCCTGCCGGGCTTTTTGCGGCCTATTATTTAATGGAACATTCCAAATTAAATGTATTATTAATCGAAAAAGGCAAACCCTCCTTAAAAAGAAAATGTCCAAACCATAATCTTCAAAAATGCATCCAGTGCGATCCTTGCAATATTCTGTCCGGAATCGGCGGAGCCGGTCTTTATTCCGATGGAAAGCTCAATTTCATTCCCAGGCTTGGAAAGACAGACTTAACCCAATTTATGCCTTTGAATTCTGCCCAGGATCTGATTGATGAAACAGAAAAGATTTTTACAAAATTCAAAATGGATGGACCTGTTTTCCCCACCAACATGGAAGAGGCAAAACAAATTAGAAAACAGGCGAAACGCTTTGGGATTGACCTTTTGCTGATCAAGCAAAAGCATTTAGGATCAGACAACCTACCAACCTATATTGCAGGGATGGCCAAGTATATCCAGTCAAAAGGGCTTGAGATAAAAACCCGGGAAAATGTGATTGATATTCTTGAAAAAGATGGTTGCATCCAGGGAGTTATAACTGATAAAGCCAAATATGAGGCTTCCAATGTTATTCTTGCTCCCGGTAGAATAGGAGCAAACTGGATGGCCTCTCTTGCCCTGAAACACGGGATCAAACCGAGTCAGAGAGGGATAGAAGTAGGGGTCAGAGTTGAAGTCCATAATGACATCATGGATGACCTTTGTAATATTATTTATGATCCTACTTTTTTTATTCAAACACCCACCTATGATGACCAGACCAGAACCTTTTGCACTAACCAGGGCGGATTTATTTCCCTGGAAAACTACAAGGAATTTGTCTGTGTAAACGGTCATGCCTATTCAGGTAAAAAGTCTTCAAACACAAACTTTGCCTTTCTTTCAAAGGTGGTTTTAACAGAGCCTGTCACGGATAACCAGGCCTATGGCGAATCCATTGGAAGGCTGGCCACCATTATTGGCGGTGGCAAACCTATTTTACAACGGTTTGGAGATTTAAAACGGGGAAGACGTTCGACCTGGAACAGGATCAGAAAAGGGTATATTGAACCGACCATGACCAATGTAGTTTGCGGTGATATTGCCATGGCTCTGCCTGAAAGAATTTTGACGAACCTGAAGGAAGGTCTGGAATCCTTGAATTTAGTTATTCCAGGTGTCTCCAATGATGAGACGCTGCTTTATGCGCCGGAAATAAAATTCTTTGCCACACAGGTGGAATCAAACAACTATCTTGAAACCAGCATTAAAGGGATGTATGTGGCAGGGGACGGTCCGGGAGTGGCAGGGAATATTGTGTCGGCTGCGGCAACCGGTATTATTCCGGCTAAACGGATTATGGAAAATAAGTGGCACAGGCATCATCTGACTCCCAGGCCATGACTTTTGAGACGATTATCTTTTCACCCTGACCCTGATCTAAAAGTGCCTGGACGCTATGAGCAATATATACGGCTATTCTCTCTGATGTCGGTTGCACACCTTCAAACATTTTGAGATCATTTAAAAATTTATGATCCAGTTCTCCTTTTACAACCT
>CAYWGN010000052.1:0-23849 GCA_964457495.1 uncultured Desulfobacula sp. | reverse complement strand
TAATACTCTTGGACAGAATTTATACTATTTGACAAAGAATTACAATCAATGCCATTAACCCCCAGCAATTCTCGGTCGCATACTGTTTCCAAAGTGAATTCGCCTGTTTTCATCACTGAAGCATAATACCATCAAGGTTAAAAACTTTATAATCAGAATATTGATAAAAATCGGGGCAAATATAATAACTTATTTCAAAAAAAAGCTCACCGCATTACTTTTGAAAACAGATATCCATCAAATGATGTATGGACTTTTAAAATTATTTTTTAGTTGGGCATGGTCATATCATGGGGGTATAAAGTCTGGGGGGCCGATTATCTTTTTAATCATGGATTCTCAATTTTTAAATACCATAAATATGAAGGTACAGCGAATTTGATTCCAGAATTCTTTTTGAGAGCTAAAATCCTGCCGGCATTTTTGATAAAGAGGATCAGTCAATTCCAAAATCTGATGGGTGTAAAAGGCCCGTAAGTTTAGCATAAAAAATACCATAGACATATTTTTATTACCATGGCCATATTTATGCTCAAGGTGGTAGCCTTGATTCTTTAGAGTATTGAACGTTTCGTTTTCGACTTTCCATCGGGCACGCCCACCTTTGACAAGATCCCTGATATTACTTTTATCAATGGCTATATCTGTTACCCAACTGTTTTTATAGGTCGTTTTATTCTCTTTGTTTATTATCTGAAATTGGAAAAAATTTACTTCGTCAGCATCCGCTGTTCCGTTTAAGGGAACCTGGTTGATCCATTCATAAACATATCTTTTCCCTTTAGGCATTTTTATTTCAAGCTTTTTACCGTCACCCAGGCCAGTAAGTTCCTCAACCCATTCAAACAAAATTTTGTGATCTGTTGGCTTGGCCACAAGGATATAAGACATGCCGGCTTTTTCCATTTCAAAATAACGCATGACAAAATTTTCGCACCCATCCTCTTTCCCAACCAGTATCCTTCGCATTACCCCTTTGGCTTTTGCCGCTATGGGAGACACGTTATGAAAGATTTTTAACTTTCATAACGTGTCTCCTCTTTTTATTTCCATTAATATATTGATTAATTGATCCCTGCAATTTTTTTTGCTATATTTTTTTTCGTTTCCAAATCCGCATTTCTAAGCAGGGTCATCCGATGGGTTTCCGGGGATCCCCCTCCGTGAATATTAGATACAATATCCCGACTTTCAAAGGCCAACTTTTCAATAAGCCTGAATATCCGCATCCGATCTTCAGTTGAAACCCCTTCTCTGCCGTGGAGGTACTTTTTTAACAACGGTCCGATTTCCGGATTGGAAAAGTCTTTTTCCGAAGGAAGGTCGGCAACCTGTCCGCCGGCAATCTCTATCATCTTACGTATCACTTCATGAAAGTCTTTACCTTCAAAAAGCTTAGAGGTATTGGAAAGAGCCGGATCCACATTGAATATGCCCGACGGGGTCTGCGTCGATTCAACAGAAGCTGCAATGGAGCAGCCGTACATGGCTTGAATAATTTTCATCATTTCCGCCAGTTTATAATCTATATGCGACGCTTTAATGCCGTTGTAATCTGCGGCGGTAGCTGCTGCACCAATCAAAACATCACCGACTCCACATTTACAACCACCGTGTGAATGACGATGAAAGTTGCCGAAATCGCGTACCATCTTACCTGCAAATTCGTATTCGCCGCACAAAAAAACATGTTCCCAGGGAATAAAAACATTGTCAAAGATCACCATGGGAGCAAATTTGCTGAAATTGCAGTTGCCAAGATCACATTCCTCCAGTTCCCGCGCTTCCAAGGTACCACGACCGTATACATGAATAACCCCTTTTGCATCGATAGGGACTGCAAAACACACGGCATAGTCCTTGTCGGCTTCCCTCATCTCCCGGGTCGGCACAATCAGGCCCCAATGGGCGCACAGACTACCCGTCTGGTGTATTTTGGCTCCCTTAACGATAATACCATCCTTATTTTTATCGACAACGTGCAGATAGGCATCCGGGTCTTCCTGTTGGGACGGCCGGAGAGAACGATCCCCCTTGACGTCGGTGACACCGCTGAAAACCGTAAAATCATTTTTTTGCATATTTTTTACAAAATCAGTCAGACGGCTGTGGTAATCGGTCTTATATTTCTGATCACAATTATAGGTTTCAATGCCCACTGCGTTGATGGCGTCCATTCCGGTGCAGCGCATATAACAGGTGCCGATATTTTGACTGAGATATTTCAGCATCTTTATTTTTTTCAACAAATCATCCGGACTTTCATAAAATTTTATAAACCGGCTAACATCTTCCCCAATGAGGCCTGATGGGGCTACAAGATACTCCCGACCAGTCGGGTCATTGGCCAAATCATAGGTTTTTGCAACACCGGCCACCATATGTTTAATCAGCGGATGATCATAGGGAGCCTCCACTTTCTCACCCAGGATGTATGCAGTGGGGTTCAGTTTTTTCAAAGAGTCGTAATATTCTGCAACAGTCTTTATTGACATTTTTTTTCCTTTCTTTTACCTTATTTTGAGTTAATACGTTAGAATTGGCAAAACCAAAGCTAACTTAAGTTGCATGACTTCAACGGTTAATAACCGCCACCAATTCGTACCCACATTGAAATGCATCGAGGTTTAACTTATCCTTACCCTTGGGCACAGATTCCGCAATCGCTTTTTCCAAAGCGCCCTGGCTGACAACATCGTTTAGTTTGCACAATGCCCCCAGCATAATAATATTGGCTACAATCGGAGCCTTTAATGTGTTTCGGGCAATAGAAGTCGCCGGAACACCATAAATATTTTCAATACCAACGGGAATCTCTCGAACCATGTCCGTATCGACAATCAAAGTGCCTTCTGGTTTCAGGACCCCTGAAAACCGCGATATGGAATCCTGTGCCTGGGCAACGAGTATATCCGGATGAATCACCCGTGGAAACACAACCGGTTTATCTGAAACGATCACCCAGGTTGCAGCAAACCCCCCTCTAAGTTCAGAAGAGTAGGCTTGTGTCTGGGTGGCACACTTATTGTCATATTTAACAGCAGCAGAGCCTAAAATAATGCCGGCTAAAATAGAACCTTGACCGCCGACTCCTGCAATGGTCAGTGATTTTTGTTGTGACATAATGTTTATCGTCCTGTTTGAGTTTGCATTTCAACCCACTGGCTGGCGAGTTCCGGTTTTTCGATATCGACAAATTCGCCGATAATGATTTTGCCCTTTAACTCGTCTGAGTCCAGTTTGGATGCTTTGCTGATACTAATGCTATTGTCTTTATAGTGCTTGAGAAAATTTACCGCACGCCCCATTTTACTGACCCGACCAAATTGGACAGGGCACTGACTGATCGCTTCGATCAGCGCAAACCCTTTTTTTTGAATCCCTTTTTTGATAGAGCGGGTCAACTGACGCGGGTGAGCCGTTGTCCAGCGAGCCACAAAAGGTGCACCAGCGGAAACGACTGTAGCGGATATGTCCAAGGGGTGTTCCATGTTTCCATAAGGATTTGTAATGGTGGTGAGCCCCCGCGGAGTGGTTGGTGCTGTCTGACCACCCGTCATACCGTAAATGCCATTATTGACCAACACAACCGTAAGATTGATATTTTTACGAGCGGCATGGATCAAATGATTGCCACCGATGGCAGATAAGTCCCCGTCTCCACTGACAACCATCACATTTAAATCCGGCCGGCCGAGTTTTACGCCCGTTGCAAAAGCTATGGGCCGTCCATGGGTGGTATGAAGCGTATCGGCGGCAAAAGAAGGGCTTGGAATCCAAGCGGAACAGCCGATACCGGACACAAAAACAAAATCATCAATGTTAAGTGCAAGCTCATCAATGGCACGAAGGATAGCCTGTGCAATAATGCCATTACCACAGCCCGGACACATGGTCGTGCGCTGGATGTGCGGCCGTATGTACTTGCGGAGTGGGTGTTCGGTTATGCCCATCAATTCGTCTCCTTGATAAAATTTAAAATATATTCAGGGTCATGGATCTGACCCAAAAGCTGAGGCCCCAGAAAATCGACCTGACAAGCGGCGGCCGCATCGGCTTTGATATATGGAAAAAGCTGTCCCGTATTGTTTTCAAGAACAATCATTCTGTTGACGCGTCGAGATATCGCTTCGATCTCCGTTGAGGCAAAGGGCCAAATCGTTTTGAGCCGCAAAAGACCGATGGACAATCCTTGCGATCTGCCTAAAGCAATAGCGGCCTTGGCCGAACGCGAAACAGTGCCATAGGTAACCAGCAGCGTATCACCGGTTTGAAAGTCACTTTCAATCTCAATAATTTCGTCCCGATGGTTTAAAATCTTTTTGATCGGGTTGCTGACAAAATCGTGCATAACCTGCGGGTCAACCAGATTCCGCATGCCGTTTTTGTCATGGGAAGAACCCGTCACGTGTGCTTTGAAGCCATGGCCTAAAACAGGCATCCGTGCAACGTTCGCATCGAGAAAATCCGTTCGAGACATCTGGTCGGTTCCCGCAGCAGATATTTTGCGTGAAACCAAAGAGATTTTATCCGTTTCAGGAATGACCACTTGCTCGCGCATATGACCGATGAAACCGTCCGATAAAATAAAAACCGGACACCGGTATGTTTCAGCAAGGTTAAAGGCCCGTATGCTCATATCAAACATTTCTTGTGGGCTCTCGGGACAAATCGCAATAATTTGATAATCACCATGAGAGCCGTGAGCGACCTGGATAATATCACCGCAAACCCCCACAGAAGGAGCGCCGGTAGAAGGACCTAAGCGCTGTACATCGACAATAACAAGCGGTGTTTCCGTGGCCACCGCATATCCGATATTTTCCTGCATTAAACTGATTCCAGGGCCAGATGTGGCGGTCATTGCCTTGCATCCAGCCCATGAGGCCCCAATGGCTGAACAAACAGCACTGATCTCATCCTCTGTTTGCAAAAAACCACCGCCGACAGTTGGCAGGGTAATGGCAAGTCTGTTAACAATTTCGCTGGAAGGGGTAATTGGATAGCCTGATACAAAATTGCACCCTGCCGCGATGATGCCTTCAGCCAGAGCCATATTGCCCATAATAAAATGAGTCCCCGGAGGTAATTTTTGTCCTTTTTTCATTTTTCCTCCATAGCTTTCTTTTCTTTATCTTCCACTACAATTGCCATGTCGGGGCAAGAGACCATGCAGTTCAGGCATACAGTGCACTGTTTTGCATCTGTAATACGTGGCACTAAATAACCCCGTTCGTTCATTTGATCAGAAGGTTCAAACAATTCTTTGGGGCATACGAATATGCAAATTCCGCAGTCTTCAGTCCCTTTGCAGATATTGCTTGATATCGTGATTTTTGACATAACAGCTCTTTTTCCTATTAATTAAATTATAATAATTCCAATGAAAATATCTTTTGCAATGCTATTTAAACTCAGGGGAAACTATTCCCAGACGGTTTGCTAAATCCATAAGACCATTTACAGTTACTTCTGAAATAATGATACCATCTTTCTTATATGCTGCTTCTGTATTTGCCTCTACTTCACCTGGCATAAAAATCTCTTCTACCCCTTTTGCCTTGGCGCTATTTTTTACAGCCGTAATATAATCATCCATACTTTTTTTAAATTCTTTGCGACCACAAAAGCACTCAGGATCAATCACCATAAATGAATGACACGTCCCCTGGATACCGGATTTATCTTCTTCATAAAGGCTTTTGATATTTCGAGTCAATTTACCGCCGACTAAAAGCGCACTTAACATCTCGTGAGCCAATGCCAACCCGGAACCCTTATGGTTTGCAATTGGCAAGAGTGAGCCACCACCTGCATATCCCTCATAAGGATCCTCTGTTGGCAGACCATTCTTATCGACGGCCCAGCCCAATGGAATTTTTTCTCCTTTTTTGTGCATGAGAACCAGACGTCCCGATGCCACCACCGAACATGAAAAATCAAGAACGACGGGTAACCGTTTTTCCGTCGGGAATGCATATGAAAGCGGATTGTTACCGATCATTCGTTCTCTGCCACCATAAGGCGCCATCATCGGTGCTGAATTTGAGCAAATATAACCGATCATATCTTTTGCTGCGGCCATCATCGGGAACAAACCGGTTACGCCAAAATGTCCGCTGTTTTTAACAGAAACCCAGCTCACGCCATGATCTTGAGCCAAATTAATGGCAAGGTTCATGGCCTTATGGGAAACAATATGCCCCATGGATCCATTTGCCTCCGCATAGGCAGTCGCTCCTTTTTGCTTGATCAGGTTGAATTCACATTTTTTGCGAACATAATTTTTTTCGAGCCGTTCTATATATATTGGCAATCGCATTACACCGTGGGTTGCAATGCCCCGAAGATCAGATCTAACCAGTAAATCAGAAACAATCTCCGCTTCATCATCCGGCACACCGACCTGCACATATGCTTCCTTACAAAAAAATTTTAATTCATCAAACCCTATTCGACACACTTTTTTATCTGCCATCAGTCTTTCCTTTTAATTTAATACGCTCTTAAAGGGTGTTGAAACCATTCAATCTGCCGTGGTGTTATAAAGGCCTACATTTTTCAGACCTCTTTTTTCCAAAGTCCTATTGCTCAGTCTGTCCGCCATATGATCTGATCTTATTTTTAACCGCTTATATCTTATGTCAGATAGGGTTCCATATTAATTCATGATGATACCGGTACACTCCGATCAATCGGTTTGGGAAAAATCCAGCATTTAATTTTGAATCTTATCCTGTGGCAGAAAATAGTTCCTTTTGTCAATTATTTTTTTTCTTAGGTTTATGCCTCGTTCCTGCCATTTCAATTAACAATGTCACAATGGTAGTTAACGTCGAACGGACAACAACCCCATGCTGACTTCTCACCCTTGTTTGCTCATGTCCTTCTCTTCTTTTCATTAAATTGAAAGACCGTTCGCAATTTTTCCGAATGTCAATTGCTTCTTGAGAACCACAAAAAATAGTAAAAACAGTTTTGTAAGAACCGTTCACAGGTTATGCCTTGAGAAAACTCATGGGAACTAATCAATGGTGTGGACTCCTTTCATCTATATAAGCTATAACTTGACGTCATTGACGAGAAATTAGGCTTCCGGTTTTATCACTCCGTGCCCTGAGCAGAACGGATTGAGGGGGCAGCTCCGAATCGTTCTTTTTACCTGCAACCCTGCTATGGGCAGTCTGTTAAGGTTGCAATTTGCCGACATAGGTCGCAGATGCCCCCAACCAACTTATTCGTTCAAGACGTAGACCACGGTATTCACTCCATTTCGAATTTGCGTAATAGAGCACCTTGGTTGGGAATGACCGTTTTTATCGAAATGAACCTTTCCGGTGATGCCAAAGTAGTCCGTCTTCTCAAGCGCGGCCCTTATCTTGTCTGGGTCTGGAGCCCCGGCCCTTTGGATGGCTCCCGCGAGGATATGAATCGCGTCATAGCCCAGGGCCACGCCGGTATCTGCTATATCTTTGGGATATATCTTGTTGTATGCCTTAATCATCTCTTCATTCTCCACCTCCTTGCCTGGAGGAGGCGCGGTGGGCACATAACGGGCGAAAAAGTAGGTACCCTCGGTATTTTCCTTGCCAACCATCTGTATTAACCTTTCAGCCGACATGCCGCTGGTTATGAAGACATTCATATTCATACCAAGCTCATGGTATTGTTTCATGATCAGCATAATACCGCTGAGGCTGGTGGTGATGAAAAGGGTATCCACATCAGTATTCTTGATTCTGGTCAGCATGGGCGTAAAATTGGCCTCGGCCCCACTGCAATACTCGACCATGGTCACCTCGCCGCCGGTTTCTTTCATAATCTTAGTCACCGACTTGGCCATGGACCTGCCCCAGTCGTTGTTCACCGCCAGATAGGCGGCCTTTTTAAAGCCCAACTTTGGAACCAGATACTTAGCCATCAATGCGCCGTCAACGTCGTTGCTTGAAGTAAACCTGAATGTCCATTTATTCTTCTTATCGGTAATCATCGGGGCTGTTGAGGTTGAAACGACCATGGGAATTTCGTTTCTCTTTACAATGGGCATGGCCGCCAGTGTAGCGGATGAAGCCCAACAACCGACGATTCCCCGAACCCTGTCCCGATGGATCAGTTTTTCCACGGCCTTGACCGATTCTACCGGATCCGCCTTACCGTCCTCCACAATAAGATCGAGGGGCCGGCCGAGGATTCCCCCTGCGGCGTTGATCTTGTCAACTGCGATCTTCATGCCGGATTCAACGTTTTTCCCTCCCAGAGCGGCCCATCCTGTCAACGGTTGAACTGCGCCTATGGTAATGGCTTTTTCCGCTATCGCATGAAATGGGAAAATAAACATCAATCCACATACCCCCATCAACAGTACCAGGACCCTCATGGGGCCAAGCTTTTGAACCTTCATACACGTCTCCTTTTTTTTAAAATGAACCGATTTCTCAGTCCGAAAAACCCGGAGTCAGCCTCTTTCAATGCCCCCCGGATGAAAGCCGACTAATCCATGATAGCGATGGCCTCCATCTCCACCTGGGATTTTCTCGGCAATTCCTTAACCCCCACGCATGTCCGAGATGGAGGATTGTCGGCAAAGTATTGCTTGTAGATGTCGTTCATGTCATGGAAACGGCTCATATCCGTCAGGAACACAGTGACCTTGCCTATGTCCTGGAGGGTTCCCCCCGCCGCTTCCATAATCCCATTCAAGCTCTGAAGGACATGATGCACTTGGGACTTAAATTCTTCAGACACCACCGTCATGGAGCCGGAATCTACCGGCACCTGACCCGAGACAAAAAGCATGTTCCCCATTCTTACAGCCTGAGACAGCGGTGATTTGGACATAAAGGCCTTATCCGTTCGAACAAATGTTTTTTTCATCTTTAATCCCTTTTCCCCATGTTTCAGGGTATATCCCTATATGGATTTCAGTTCTTTTACTAGTTCGGCAAAAAACTCCGCCGCTTTATCAAGAACCTTTTCTCCCTTATCTTTGCTTGAATTGAGAGCACTGCCTATAATTCCTGTTTCGGTGAAATCCTTGAAATCGGATATGGTCAGGAGGTCAATGGGGTAATCCTTAAGGCGCACACTGGTTGACTTGCTAAATTTAATATTGCTGTCTCCCAGGGTACCCAAAACGCTCTTTTCAGCCTTTTCCATGTCAACCAACTCATCATTAATAGAAAGCATAGCGGAGCATTCCACCTCTGCTGCATGGCCGTCGGGCAGGTCGGTCTTGTCCGTGCTCCAGAGCTCCGCTGTCAATTTTTGGCCGGGATTCCACCATTCAGTCAAAAAAATATGGATATCTCTGGCCTCCTTGAATTTAAATTCATTCATAAATGTCCGAAGCACCGGGTTATTGTGACCGTGGCCGTTTATAAGAATAAATTTCCGGATTCCATGAGTATACAACGATTCGCAGATGTCATGAATTACTTTGATCATGGTGTCCGCAGCCAGCGTGATTGTTCCGGGAAATGACATATGGCATCCGGAGATGCCATATGGAATCACGGGAACCACAATGGCCGCTTCCTTTTTAGCAGTCCTTTTTGCCACTTCCAAGGCGCAGTATGTATCGGATCCGAGAGGCATATGAAGGCCATGTTGTTCATGGGCACCGATGGGAATCAGTGCGACTCCCGTTTCTTGGAATGCCTTTTCTGCCTCCCTCCATTTCATTTCTTGAAGCGTTTTCATAATACTTTCCTTTCTATTTTATTTTGAAGTCGTTATTATTCGTCACCAGATTTTTCAACGGTAGCGCCAAATATTTTTGTAATCTCACGACCCGCGCTGATCACATCTTCCACGAGCGATTCGATTTTTTCCGCCGGCATGCGCTCCCTTGGTCCAGCGATGGAGACACTTGCTCTAATTCCTTTCCTACTGTCAAATATGGGTGCGGATAATGCACTCACGCCAAAGTGTAGTTCCTGGTCGCTCAGAGCGTAACCTCTATCTCTGATTTTTTTCAGATCCTTTTTCAGGGCTTCAGGGTCAATCAGGGTGCTTTCGGTATATCGCGTCAGCCCCTTTTCCCGAATGATCCTGTCCTGATCCGCCTCGCCCATGTAGGCCATAATGACCTTGCCCGCCGCACCCGAATGAAGACCGAACAATTCACCCCGGTTGGGCATCACTTGCAGGATCCCTTGGCCTTCCAATTTCTCCGCACAGATTGCCTCATCGCCGCTTAACACAATGAGCTGGACTGTTTCGCCGGATATGGCCGCCAATTTCTCCATGAAGGGTAAGGCAATTCTGTTGATATCCAACGAGGACCGAAGTACGGATTCCAGTTTCAGAATCCTGACCCCCAATTTGTACTTCCCCATGACCGGATCAAGTTCAATCATTCCTGCCTTTCTCAGGGTGCCTACGAACCGGTAGCAGGTGCTTCTCGGCAAACCGGTCATAGATGAAATTTCATCCATGCTCAGATATGGTTTTTTTCGATTGAACACGAAGAGTATATTGATCGCCTTTTCCAGAGATTGAATGCTTTTTTGTGCCATTGTGATACCACCTTCACCGTGGATGACTGTGTTCTTTAGCCAACCTGTTTTTTTACCTTTTTCCCGAGGTAGACCGTTTTGATATGCTCATCCTGAATCAGATCTTTTGAATACCCTTCCGTAGCAATTTTGCCCACTTCCAGGGCATAGGCCCGATTTGACATTTTAAGCGCCAAAAAAGCGTTTTGCTCCACCAGCAGTACCGTTCGTCCCGACTCATGTATACTCAAAATAATATCCTTCACCTTTTCCACGAAGATGGGAGACAGTCCCAGGGAGGGTTCATCCAGCATGAGTACCTTCGGTCTGCCCATCAGGGCTCTTCCAATGGAGACCATCTGCTGTTCGCCACCACTCAGGCTCCCTCCCATTTGATCCTGTCGCTCCTTCAGAATGGGAAAATAGTCAAAAATCCGATCTATATCCTTTTTGATTCCCGACTGACCGCGCCGTACAAATGCCCCCAGTTCCAGATTTTCCCGGACGGTCATCTCCGGCCAGAGCCTTCTGCCTTCTGGAGACAGGGCAATACCTCTTTTCACGATCTCACTGGTGGGCAGGTTATCGATCCTCTTCCCCATAAATTCAATTCGACCTGAAGACGTTGGCACCAGGCCCAGAATGGCTTTCAAGGTGGTACTTTTCCCAGCCCCGTTGGCTCCGATCAGGGCCACCATTTCCCCTTGCCTGATAGACAGAGAAATCCCGAACAGAGCCTTCACATTTCCATAGGATACTTGAATGTTATCAACCTTGAGCATCGATAAACCCCTTTCCCAGATAGGCTTCTAAGACATTCTCGTCTTCCTGAACCTGGGCTGGACACCCTTCGAAAATTTTCTTGCCATGGTCCAGAACCACAATCCGATCCGAGATATTCATAACTACGTCCATGTTGTGTTCTACCAGCAATACGGTAAGCCCCCTGCGCCTAACTTCGGAAATAAGGGACATGACCTCGTCTGATTCGCTCTGATTCATGCCAGCCACAGGCTCATCCAAAAGGATGAAATCAGGCTCCACCGCCAGTCCGATGGCAATTTCAAGTAGTCTCCGCTCCCCGTAAGACAAATTTTTGGCCAGGACATCCCTACGAGCCTCCAGCCCCAAAAATTCCAGAAGGGCTTCGCTCTTCTCCCACAGCTCCTTTTCACTATTCTGAAAGGATTTTGTCCTGAAAATGATATCAATAAAAGATTCCTTGACCTTTCTGTGCCCGCCCATCAGAATGCAATCCATGACAGTGACATTGGGAAAGATATTGGTTTTCTGAAAGGTCCGGGTGATCCCCCTTTTTGCGATAGCATTCGGGGCAAGACCGACGATGCTTTCCCCTTTCATACTGACATTCCCGGTCATCTGCTTCAAAAAACCGCAAATGGCATTAAAGGTCGTGGTCTTTCCCGCCCCGTTTGGACCAATAAGACTGACAATTTCATTCTCATCGACGTGAAAGGTGAGGTTGCTGACCGCGTTCAAACCCCCGAATGAAATAGATAGATTTTCGACTGAAAAGTACATGTGCTAACGACCTTCCCTGTTTTGAAATTTAATGCCGATGCTTTTAATTGCCCCTCCCATGCCATGCGGGAAAAACATAGCCACCATGATCAGAATAACGCCTAAAACCGGATCGCGCAGGTATTCGGCACCCCTGAGCATCTCCGGTAAAATGGTGAAGACGACACAACCCAGCATAGGACCAATAAAAGTTCCCTTCCCTCCGATGACCAGCATGATTAGCATGGTGATGGTATATGTAAACCCGAATAACTCCGGGTTTACATAGGTGTAATAATGAGCGTAAAAGCATCCCCCCACACCTGCGAAAATCGAAGCTGTGACAAAGATGATCATACCGTAAGTAAAAGCACTTATCCCTACACTTTCCGATAGTATTTCATTTTCCCGGAGGGCCACTGACGCACGGCCAATTACGGAATGAAGCAGCCGATAAATGATATAACTCATGGCTGCCACAATGATGAGCATGAAGTAGTAGAAACCCATTTTGCTTTCTATGGCCAGCTCTCCAAGACCAGGCAAGGATATCACTGAGGTTTCGATTCCCGGAATACCCATTGGACCATTGGTTAGATCAACCCAGTTTGTGGCTACAATCGCCAGCATCTCGGCAAAACACAAAGAGACAATGACAAAGTATGGCCCCCGGAGGCGTAACACGAGTAGGCCGAACAGGATGCTGACAATTAGACATATAATAATGGATGCCCCCAAGGTCATGGGCAGTGTCGCATTAAACTTTGCATTCAGGATCGCCGTGGTGTAGGCACCCAAACCCACGAATGCCGTATGCCCCAAAGTCAGTTGGCCCCAGTAGCCCGTAATAAGATTCAATCCCGCCACAAGCATATAAAAGAGACCCGCTTCAATCAACAAATGGATGAAGTATTTGTCTTGGATGATGAACGGTGCCAAGACAAGCGCTACCCCCAAGACTAAGTATCCGACTTTTTTACCTGTTTTATTCATGAAACACCTATATCTTTCTCCCAAAGAGCCCGTAAGGCCGGAATGCCAGCATAACCATAACGATCAACAAACCAAAAATGTCTTTGTATGCGGAGGAAATAAATCCTGCTGCGAGGCATTCCACAACGCCCAGAATGAGTCCTCCGACAATGGCCCCCAAAAAATTGCCCATTCCACCCATGATCACGATCAAAAAGGCCTTGACAATGGCAATGAGTCCCATATTCGGATAAACCACGAACAGGGTTCCCAACAGAGCCCCTGCCAGACCAGCAAGACCCGAACCGAGGGCAAAATTAATCACATAAACCCGGTTGATATTTATTCCCACAATGGCGGCAGCCTCTTTATCCTGAAAGGCTGCCCGCATGGTTTTCCCAAGCGTTGTGTTTTGAAGCAAAAACTGCAGGCCAAAAATAACCCCAACGGCCACAACCCCCATAAAAATCTTAAAGGGTGTAAAAAAGACCTGCCCGATTTGAATAACGTTATTTGAAAACGGCAAAGCAATGCTTTGAGGGGTCGCACCCCAGATCAACACCACGATGCTTTGGAGAAAAATAGACAGCCCAATAGTGACCACAATAGTTATTACCGTGGGCTCCCCTCGCAGTTTTCTTAAAACGACCTGATCAAAAATGGCACCCACCGCCATGACCAACAAAATAGCTATAAAAACAGCCAGGAAGTAATTGAACCCGGCAAGAGTCACGAGATAATAGGTAAAAACCCCTCCGAGCATATACAGTTCGCCATGGGCTAAGTTGATGACATCCATCATTCCGAAGATCATGGTGAGCCCCACGGCCATCAGGCCGTACGTAGCCCCGATAATCAAGCCATTCGCAATTTGCTGCAAAATCTCTGCTAACATAGGTCCGTCCCAAAAGGCATTTCAGCAATTTAATTTAAAATCATCCAATAACCATTCTTGCAATATAAGAATGCTATTCTCACTTATCAATAATCAAATATTACGTTATTTTGTTTTTTTCCGTTTGTCAATAAAAAAAATCACCTTCCCCTTAAAAAAAAAAGAGCCATAATTTGCGAAAGGGCGGAGTATTTATTTGATATAAAAAACTTGAGGTAGGCGCGGGCAAACTATAAACTTGAGATAAGGGTCACCCATTTAAGGGTTCGTCAAGAGAAAAAGCAAATCAGAAACGCCGAATTAACTGGAAACGGATGTACCGCTTGTCAAAACCGTGGCTACCAGATCCCCGAATTTTTCATAATTACCCATCACGGCGTCTGCGAGTTACTACCCGAGGCAGGAGCCCAGTGCTATAGCAGCGCATGCTTGGGATCTGTGCGGGGGTGCCGGGTAACCGGCATTCCTACCGTGACCACGCCCTTTAATGGGCGACCCCGCCGCCCCAACGACCGACCCCGTCCCAACGAGATCATTCGGATCATAGCCTCTTTGGTGTGCGCCGACATGTGAGACAAGCCCACAAAATTTTGTAGCTATGCGTCTGTTATTGGAAGGACGACCTTCGATGGGAAGCGGGCTGTATGGTATACCATTTGCGTCGCCGAAATACCTTCCATCAACCTCTCAGGTCCCGGGGAACGCCCCTTATTAAAGTTGCGATCCCACTGAGGGAAATCCGAACTCCCTATGCACAATCTGATCTTTTCCCCCTCCCGGATACGGGCGCATACAGGGCCCAGACAAATCCGGTATTTGTAAACCTTGCCCGGATTGATCAGGATAGGATGGGTTGTCGAATTTCGGAACCGGGCACGAACAATCCCTTCTTGAAGGTTCATGGAGCTTCCGCCTGTATCTACGAGGCAGAGCCTTGCCGTAAAATCCGTGTCCGCCGCCGTGGAAGAGGCGTACAGAGTAACCCACACGTCACCTATTATTTCGACATCATGGTCAAGGGGAGGCGTTGTGTAAACAAGAACGCCCCTCGAGGTCTCAAATGTCTCCTGGTCTGCGGGACCCATGGGGGCTACAAAGGCACTGCATCCCGAATGTCCTCCGGCACTTATATTGGGTGCCATTGGGGAATAGATATAGGTATCGGGGCTTTCCTCACCAGGACTGTCCGTTGAAAGGATACCATGCCCGAACCGCGTGTTTGCCCGCCCTTCGGAATGGAGGAAGTAACCGGTCAGGCGACACGAGGTCGGTGGCCAGTCGTCCAGGTCTCTCCAGCCGTCGCCAATAACAAACACCCGCACTGGATAATCAAAAATTGTGGATTTTTTTTCTTTAAGAAAATGATCAAACCAGGCGATCTGCCAGTCGTCAATCACGCTTGCGCCCCAATTCTGCTCCCTTTCCCCCGTTAACGGATGCCAGGGCATATGGTACCAAGGGCCGACCAGTAGCTTCTGGGGTGAGCCTATGGATTTCCCACCCCCATGACCGCGAAAGCCGACAAAGTTTCTAATGGTTCCTCTAATAAAAAGATCGTACCATCCGCCGATATGCAGGGCCGGTACCTGAATATTCCCGTAATCCTCATCAATGCTCCATCGTCGCCAATATGCATCATAGGTAGAATGCTCCAGCCAGTCGAAAAAATATGGGGCATACTTTTTCAGGAAGGGGGGAAACGATTTCCAGGGCATCTTCCAGTACCACTCGTGGGCATGCCTGAACGTGTCCTGAAGGGAAATTAAGGCCTCCTCGTCACCCTGTCTGCGGGCCTCCTCCTGGGCTAGATGAATCGCCCATGAAGCTGCAAAGGCAAGGGAAAAGGCCCCTTGATGAAAGCAGTGTCCTTCATAGTACTGGGAAGGGGTGAAGGCCGGGCACATGGTGATCAGGCTCGGGGGATTCAATCTGGCGCCAAGAAGCTGGGTTGCGCCCGCATAGGAGAAGCCATAGGTTCCAACTCTTCCATTGGATCCGGCAAGACCGGCAGCCCACTCGATCGTATCGTAACTGTCTTCCCCCTCGTGAAGAAAAGGATAAAAAGTCCCCTCCGATGCCCACCTTCCCCGCACATCCTGAACAACGACCATATAGCCTTTTTTTGCATACCAAACAGGGTGCGCGTAGCCGAGATTGTGCTGGGCTTCATTTTTGTTATAGGGAAGCCTCATCAAAAGAACCGGAAATTTCCCTCCCCCGGTCGGACGATAGACATCAGCGAAAAGCAGGGTACCATCCCGCACTTTGCAGGGTATGTTTTTCTCCAAGGTTATACCTTCAGAAAACTCATGGGAACTAATCAATGGTGTGGACTCCTTTCATCTATATAAGCTATAACTTGACGTCATTGACGAGAAATTAGGCTTCCGGTTTTATCACTCCGTGCCCTGAGCAGAACGGATTGAGGGGGCAGCTCCGAATCGTTCTTTTTACCTGCAACCCTGCTATGGGCAGTCTGTTAAGGTTGCAATTTGCCGACATAGGTCGCAGATGCCCCCAACCAACTTATTCGTTCAAGACGTAGACCACGGTATTCACTCCATTTCGAATTTGCGTAATAGAGCACCTTGGTTGGGAATGACCGTTTTTATCGAAATGAACCTTTCCGGTGATGCCAAAGTAGTCCGTCTTCTCAAGCGCGGCCCTTATCTTGTCTGGGTCTGGAGCCCCGGCCCTTTGGATGGCTCCCGCGAGGATATGAATCGCGTCATAGCCCAGGGCCACGCCGGTATCTGCTATATCTTTGGGATATATCTTGTTGTATGCCTTAATCATCTCTTCATTCTCCACCTCCTTGCCTGGAGGAGGCGCGGTGGGCACATAACGGGCGAAAAAGTAGGTACCCTCGGTATTTTCCTTGCCAACCATCTGTATTAACCTTTCAGCCGACATGCCGCTGGTTATGAAGACATTCATATTCATACCAAGCTCATGGTATTGTTTCATGATCAGCATAATACCGCTGAGGCTGGTGGTGATGAAAAGGGTATCCACATCAGTATTCTTGATTCTGGTCAGCATGGGCGTAAAATTGGCCTCGGCCCCACTGCAATACTCGACCATGGTCACCTCGCCGCCGGTTTCTTTCATAATCTTAGTCACCGACTTGGCCATGGACCTGCCCCAGTCGTTGTTCACCGCCAGATAGGCGGCCTTTTTAAAGCCCAACTTTGGAACCAGATACTTAGCCATCAATGCGCCGTCAACGTCGTTGCTTGAAGTAAACCTGAATGTCCATTTATTCTTCTTATCGGTAATCATCGGGGCTGTTGAGGTTGAAACGACCATGGGAATTTCGTTTCTCTTTACAATGGGCATGGCCGCCAGTGTAGCGGATGAAGCCCAACAACCGACGATTCCCCGAACCCTGTCCCGATGGATCAGTTTTTCCACGGCCTTGACCGATTCTACCGGATCCGCCTTACCGTCCTCCACAATAAGATCGAGGGGCCGGCCGAGGATTCCCCCTGCGGCGTTGATCTTGTCAACTGCGATCTTCATGCCGGATTCAACGTTTTTCCCTCCCAGAGCGGCCCATCCTGTCAACGGTTGAACTGCGCCTATGGTAATGGCTTTTTCCGCTATCGCATGAAATGGGAAAATAAACATCAATCCACATACCCCCATCAACAGTACCAGGACCCTCATGGGGCCAAGCTTTTGAACCTTCATACACGTCTCCTTTTTTTTAAAATGAACCGATTTCTCAGTCCGAAAAACCCGGAGTCAGCCTCTTTCAATGCCCCCCGGATGAAAGCCGACTAATCCATGATAGCGATGGCCTCCATCTCCACCTGGGATTTTCTCGGCAATTCCTTAACCCCCACGCATGTCCGAGATGGAGGATTGTCGGCAAAGTATTGCTTGTAGATGTCGTTCATGTCATGGAAACGGCTCATATCCGTCAGGAACACAGTGACCTTGCCTATGTCCTGGAGGGTTCCCCCCGCCGCTTCCATAATCCCATTCAAGCTCTGAAGGACATGATGCACTTGGGACTTAAATTCTTCAGACACCACCGTCATGGAGCCGGAATCTACCGGCACCTGACCCGAGACAAAAAGCATGTTCCCCATTCTTACAGCCTGAGACAGCGGTGATTTGGACATAAAGGCCTTATCCGTTCGAACAAATGTTTTTTTCATCTTTAATCCCTTTTCCCCATGTTTCAGGGTATATCCCTATATGGATTTCAGTTCTTTTACTAGTTCGGCAAAAAACTCCGCCGCTTTATCAAGAACCTTTTCTCCCTTATCTTTGCTTGAATTGAGAGCACTGCCTATAATTCCTGTTTCGGTGAAATCCTTGAAATCGGATATGGTCAGGAGGTCAATGGGGTAATCCTTAAGGCGCACACTGGTTGACTTGCTAAATTTAATATTGCTGTCTCCCAGGGTACCCAAAACGCTCTTTTCAGCCTTTTCCATGTCAACCAACTCATCATTAATAGAAAGCATAGCGGAGCATTCCACCTCTGCTGCATGGCCGTCGGGCAGGTCGGTCTTGTCCGTGCTCCAGAGCTCCGCTGTCAATTTTTGGCCGGGATTCCACCATTCAGTCAAAAAAATATGGATATCTCTGGCCTCCTTGAATTTAAATTCATTCATAAATGTCCGAAGCACCGGGTTATTGTGACCGTGGCCGTTTATAAGAATAAATTTCCGGATTCCATGAGTATACAACGATTCGCAGATGTCATGAATTACTTTGATCATGGTGTCCGCAGCCAGCGTGATTGTTCCGGGAAATGACATATGGCATCCGGAGATGCCATATGGAATCACGGGAACCACAATGGCCGCTTCCTTTTTAGCAGTCCTTTTTGCCACTTCCAAGGCGCAGTATGTATCGGATCCGAGAGGCATATGAAGGCCATGTTGTTCATGGGCACCGATGGGAATCAGTGCGACTCCCGTTTCTTGGAATGCCTTTTCTGCCTCCCTCCATTTCATTTCTTGAAGCGTTTTCATAATACTTTCCTTTCTATTTTATTTTGAAGTCGTTATTATTCGTCACCAGATTTTTCAACGGTAGCGCCAAATATTTTTGTAATCTCACGACCCGCGCTGATCACATCTTCCACGAGCGATTCGATTTTTTCCGCCGGCATGCGCTCCCTTGGTCCAGCGATGGAGACACTTGCTCTAATTCCTTTCCTACTGTCAAATATGGGTGCGGATAATGCACTCACGCCAAAGTGTAGTTCCTGGTCGCTCAGAGCGTAACCTCTATCTCTGATTTTTTTCAGATCCTTTTTCAGGGCTTCAGGGTCAATCAGGGTGCTTTCGGTATATCGCGTCAGCCCCTTTTCCCGAATGATCCTGTCCTGATCCGCCTCGCCCATGTAGGCCATAATGACCTTGCCCGCCGCACCCGAATGAAGACCGAACAATTCACCCCGGTTGGGCATCACTTGCAGGATCCCTTGGCCTTCCAATTTCTCCGCACAGATTGCCTCATCGCCGCTTAACACAATGAGCTGGACTGTTTCGCCGGATATGGCCGCCAATTTCTCCATGAAGGGTAAGGCAATTCTGTTGATATCCAACGAGGACCGAAGTACGGATTCCAGTTTCAGAATCCTGACCCCCAATTTGTACTTCCCCATGACCGGATCAAGTTCAATCATTCCTGCCTTTCTCAGGGTGCCTACGAACCGGTAGCAGGTGCTTCTCGGCAAACCGGTCATAGATGAAATTTCATCCATGCTCAGATATGGTTTTTTTCGATTGAACACGAAGAGTATATTGATCGCCTTTTCCAGAGATTGAATGCTTTTTTGTGCCATTGTGATACCACCTTCACCGTGGATGACTGTGTTCTTTAGCCAACCTGTTTTTTTACCTTTTTCCCGAGGTAGACCGTTTTGATATGCTCATCCTGAATCAGATCTTTTGAATACCCTTCCGTAGCAATTTTGCCCACTTCCAGGGCATAGGCCCGATTTGACATTTTAAGCGCCAAAAAAGCGTTTTGCTCCACCAGCAGTACCGTTCGTCCCGACTCATGTATACTCAAAATAATATCCTTCACCTTTTCCACGAAGATGGGAGACAGTCCCAGGGAGGGTTCATCCAGCATGAGTACCTTCGGTCTGCCCATCAGGGCTCTTCCAATGGAGACCATCTGCTGTTCGCCACCACTCAGGCTCCCTCCCATTTGATCCTGTCGCTCCTTCAGAATGGGAAAATAGTCAAAAATCCGATCTATATCCTTTTTGATTCCCGACTGACCGCGCCGTACAAATGCCCCCAGTTCCAGATTTTCCCGGACGGTCATCTCCGGCCAGAGCCTTCTGCCTTCTGGAGACAGGGCAATACCTCTTTTCACGATCTCACTGGTGGGCAGGTTATCGATCCTCTTCCCCATAAATTCAATTCGACCTGAAGACGTTGGCACCAGGCCCAGAATGGCTTTCAAGGTGGTACTTTTCCCAGCCCCGTTGGCTCCGATCAGGGCCACCATTTCCCCTTGCCTGATAGACAGAGAAATCCCGAACAGAGCCTTCACATTTCCATAGGATACTTGAATGTTATCAACCTTGAGCATCGATAAACCCCTTTCCCAGATAGGCTTCTAAGACATTCTCGTCTTCCTGAACCTGGGCTGGACACCCTTCGAAAATTTTCTTGCCATGGTCCAGAACCACAATCCGATCCGAGATATTCATAACTACGTCCATGTTGTGTTCTACCAGCAATACGGTAAGCCCCCTGCGCCTAACTTCGGAAATAAGGGACATGACCTCGTCTGATTCGCTCTGATTCATGCCAGCCACAGGCTCATCCAAAAGGATGAAATCAGGCTCCACCGCCAGTCCGATGGCAATTTCAAGTAGTCTCCGCTCCCCGTAAGACAAATTTTTGGCCAGGACATCCCTACGAGCCTCCAGCCCCAAAAATTCCAGAAGGGCTTCGCTCTTCTCCCACAGCTCCTTTTCACTATTCTGAAAGGATTTTGTCCTGAAAATGATATCAATAAAAGATTCCTTGACCTTTCTGTGCCCGCCCATCAGAATGCAATCCATGACAGTGACATTGGGAAAGATATTGGTTTTCTGAAAGGTCCGGGTGATCCCCCTTTTTGCGATAGCATTCGGGGCAAGACCGACGATGCTTTCCCCTTTCATACTGACATTCCCGGTCATCTGCTTCAAAAAACCGCAAATGGCATTAAAGGTCGTGGTCTTTCCCGCCCCGTTTGGACCAATAAGACTGACAATTTCATTCTCATCGACGTGAAAGGTGAGGTTGCTGACCGCGTTCAAACCCCCGAATGAAATAGATAGATTTTCGACTGAAAAGTACATGTGCTAACGACCTTCCCTGTTTTGAAATTTAATGCCGATGCTTTTAATTGCCCCTCCCATGCCATGCGGGAAAAACATAGCCACCATGATCAGAATAACGCCTAAAACCGGATCGCGCAGGTATTCGGCACCCCTGAGCATCTCCGGTAAAATGGTGAAGACGACACAACCCAGCATAGGACCAATAAAAGTTCCCTTCCCTCCGATGACCAGCATGATTAGCATGGTGATGGTATATGTAAACCCGAATAACTCCGGGTTTACATAGGTGTAATAATGAGCGTAAAAGCATCCCCCCACACCTGCGAAAATCGAAGCTGTGACAAAGATGATCATACCGTAAGTAAAAGCACTTATCCCTACACTTTCCGATAGTATTTCATTTTCCCGGAGGGCCACTGACGCACGGCCAATTACGGAATGAAGCAGCCGATAAATGATATAACTCATGGCTGCCACAATGATGAGCATGAAGTAGTAGAAACCCATTTTGCTTTCTATGGCCAGCTCTCCAAGACCAGGCAAGGATATCACTGAGGTTTCGATTCCCGGAATACCCATTGGACCATTGGTTAGATCAACCCAGTTTGTGGCTACAATCGCCAGCATCTCGGCAAAACACAAAGAGACAATGACAAAGTATGGCCCCCGGAGGCGTAACACGAGTAGGCCGAACAGGATGCTGACAATTAGACATATAATAATGGATGCCCCCAAGGTCATGGGCAGTGTCGCATTAAACTTTGCATTCAGGATCGCCGTGGTGTAGGCACCCAAACCCACGAATGCCGTATGCCCCAAAGTCAGTTGGCCCCAGTAGCCCGTAATAAGATTCAATCCCGCCACAAGCATATAAAAGAGACCCGCTTCAATCAACAAATGGATGAAGTATTTGTCTTGGATGATGAACGGTGCCAAGACAAGCGCTACCCCCAAGACTAAGTATCCGACTTTTTTACCTGTTTTATTCATGAAACACCTATATCTTTCTCCCAAAGAGCCCGTAAGGCCGGAATGCCAGCATAACCATAACGATCAACAAACCAAAAATGTCTTTGTATGCGGAGGAAATAAATCCTGCTGCGAGGCATTCCACAACGCCCAGAATGAGTCCTCCGACAATGGCCCCCAAAAAATTGCCCATTCCACCCATGATCACGATCAAAAAGGCCTTGACAATGGCAATGAGTCCCATATTCGGATAAACCACGAACAGGGTTCCCAACAGAGCCCCTGCCAGACCAGCAAGACCCGAACCGAGGGCAAAATTAATCACATAAACCCGGTTGATATTTATTCCCACAATGGCGGCAGCCTCTTTATCCTGAAAGGCTGCCCGCATGGTTTTCCCAAGCGTTGTGTTTTGAAGCAAAAACTGCAGGCCAAAAATAACCCCAACGGCCACAACCCCCATAAAAATCTTAAAGGGTGTAAAAAAGACCTGCCCGATTTGAATAACGTTATTTGAAAACGGCAAAGCAATGCTTTGAGGGGTCGCACCCCAGATCAACACCACGATGCTTTGGAGAAAAATAGACAGCCCAATAGTGACCACAATAGTTATTACCGTGGGCTCCCCTCGCAGTTTTCTTAAAACGACCTGATCAAAAATGGCACCCACCGCCATGACCAACAAAATAGCTATAAAAACAGCCAGGAAGTAATTGAACCCGGCAAGAGTCACGAGATAATAGGTAAAAACCCCTCCGAGCATATACAGTTCGCCATGGGCTAAGTTGATGACATCCATCATTCCGAAGATCATGGTGAGCCCCACGGCCATCAGGCCGTACGTAGCCCCGATAATCAAGCCATTCGCAATTTGCTGCAAAATCTCTGCTAACATAGGTCCGTCCCAAAAGGCATTTCAGCAATTTAATTTAAAATCATCCAATAACCATTCTTGCAATATAAGAATGCTATTCTCACTTATCAATAATCAAATATTACGTTATTTTGTTTTTTTCCGTTTGTCAATAAAAAAAATCACCTTCCCCTTAAAAAAAAAAGAGCCATAATTATGGGAAGAAAGGCATGGGGCAAAATTGAAAACGTCCTGCAAGGAAATTTATCGTTATAACAGCGGTAACGCTGAATATTTGTTAGTTCACCGGTATCTCTGTGTAATCTTCTCTATAGGAATCCCAAATTCAGTCCTCTGAAGATAACCCCAAGTCTTTTTCAAGGTATGAGACCCATACTTGCCCTTCAGATTTATGGAGCTTGTCCAACTCTTAATAAGCCGATTCAATGAGGGTATTGTAATCGGGCTATTGCCCTTCCTGCCTGTAAACAAACAATCATCTTCTTCTTTATCTGCACACTTTGAAGAAATTGTTTAGGGTTGATATTTTGTCCTGAAAACAGGATGTTTGCTTTGACAACATCCTTTAACTTAAACGCTTTTTCAAAAATATCAGCAGATCCTCTCACATCAATTACCATGTCCTGATCTTTAACAATAAGCCGTTGGATGACAGTATGTCCAGAAGGATTAATAGAGCCTGCAAATTGAAGATCATTAATGGAAACCCCTTGTGCCATAAGATTCTTTCCTGTAACCATTGCTTTGATTTCAGGTTTTTATTGAAAGGTTCCTGTCAACAAGACTTGCTGACAAATTGAGCCCATCTCC
>CAYWGN010000051.1:0-24339 GCA_964457495.1 uncultured Desulfobacula sp. | reverse complement strand
TAAAAAAAATAGACTTAAAAGAATCTGATCTAAAATGCGGGGATGCAACATCCTTTCCTGTGTAGTTGTACAGGTTCTTGACCACTTGAATGTTCTATCTGATAATGAAAAAAAGCAGCTGGAAAAATTCAGGGTAATAGAAAATCTTAATGATCGACAAACTATCGTTGGATTTTATAAACCATTGATATAAAACAATTTTTTAAATTTTTCAGACTGTTTTTGCGATAATTGAAAGGAAACCATAATGAATGTCTGCTATGATGGAAATGTTCTGAAAGAATTGCTCCAGCTGTTAGCACTGGAAAAGATAGAAGAAAATATTTACAGGGGCCAAAGCCAGGATCTCGGGTTTGGTAACGTCTTTGGTGGCCAGGTCCTTGGCCAGGCACTGTCTGCCGCCTCAAGAACCGTGACATCGGATTTCCATGCCCACAGCCTCCATGGGTATTTCATGCGACCCGGAGATGCCAAAAAACCAATTGTTTATACGGTAGACTGCATAAGGGACGGTAAAAGTTTTGTCACCCGCCGGGTGGTGGCCGTTCAGAATGGCCTTGCCATTTTCTCCATGGGAACCTCTTTTCACAGGGATGAGACAGGATATGAACACCAGAACACCATGCCTGACATTAAAGGTCCTGACGGCATTGAAAACGAAGTTGAAATGGCCAGACGTCTTTCAAATCAGATTCCACCTTCAATTCTTGAAAAACTTCTTTGTAAAAAACCCATTGAAATCCGGGTGGTGAATCCAGTTAATCCCTTTAACCCAAAACCCATGCCGCCCAAAAAATATATCTGGTTCAGGGCCATTGACAAAATCCCGAATGATGAGGCCACCCAGCGGTATATGCTTGCCTATGCCTCGGATTTTCATCTGGTCGCGACCTCCCTTTATCCCCACGGCAAAACATTCTGGTCATCTGACATGCAGGTGGCAAGCCTGGATCATTCCATATGGTTCCATAGAAAGTTTAAAATGGATGACTGGCTCCTCCATGTCATGGGAAGCCCCTGTGCTGGAAAAGCAAGAGGATTGAACATCGGTTCCATCTATACCCGGGACGGGGCTCTGGTAGCCAGTGTGGCCCAGGAAGGATTGTTAAGGCCCTTGAAAAAATAAATCCATACCAAATATATGGAAATTCCAATGGCATTCAAAGGATTAAAAAAAATAAATAAAATACAAATAAAGGAAAAAACCATGAGGGATCCCATTTTTGAACCCATCATCATAAATAAGCTTAAAATTAAAAACAGGATATATCTTCCTGCAATGCACCTGGGCATGGCACAGGATTTTAAAGTCACGGACCAGATCATTAATTTCTATGCACAAAGAGCCAAGGGAAGACCTGGAATGATTTGTGCAGGGTATGCAACTGTGGATGAACTCTCAGGCAATACTCAGAATATCGGGGCCCATGATGACAAATTCATACCCGGGCTTCAAAAGCTTTCAAAAGCCATTAAAGACAATGGGTCTCTTAGCGCAATCCAGATAAACCATGCAGGTCGATATAATTTTTCCTTTTTCCTTAATGGAAAACAACCTGTGGCACCTTCTGCCATAGCATCAAGAATGACAAAAGAAACCCCCAAAGAAATGACGGCAGATGAAATAAAAACAACCATCAACTCTTTTGCACAGGCTGCATTAAGGGTACAAAAGTCAGGCTTTGATGCAGTGGAAGTATTAAGCGGAACAGGATATCTTATCAGTGAATTCCTTTCTCCTTTGACAAACCAGCGCAGGGACAATTATGGGGGAAGCTTTGAAAACAGAATGAAATTCGGACTTGAGGTTGTAAAGGCTGTCCGGGATGCTATAGGGAAAGATTTCCCTTTGATTGTCAGGATGAACGGCAATGACTTTATGCCAGGAGGAAACTCAAGGGCTGAACTGCAGGAATATGCCAAAGCCCTGTCAGAAGGTCTGGTTGATGCTCTTTGCATCAATGTGGGATGGCACGAGGCAAGGGTGCCTCAAATCGTGAGCTGCGTACCCAGAGGCGCTTTTTCATACCTTGCCAGGGGGATCAAAGAAAAAGTAAATGTACCAGTTATTGCAAGCCACAGGATTAATGATCCTAAAACAGCAAGACAAATGCTGGATAACGGTATGTGCGACATGGTGGCCATGGGCCGCAGCCTTATTGCCGATCCAATGTTCCCTGAAAAAACAAGGCTTGGAAAGGAAAAGGAAATCATACATTGCATTGCCTGTGCTCAAGGATGCTTTGATAACCTTTTCAAATTAAAACATGTTGAATGTCTTTGCAATCCTTTGGCAGGTTTTGAAGGCACAAAGCCTGTTAAAAAGACCACCTCTCCTAAAAAAGTTCTTGTGGCAGGAGCCGGGCCCGCAGGGATGACAGCCGCCCTCACAGCACACTCAAGGGGCCATGATGTGATAATTTATGAAAGAAGCTCAAGGCCTGGAGGACAACTTTACCTTGCAGCCGCTCCTCCGGGAAGAGATGAATTTGCCCAGCTTGCCAAAGACCTTGAAACCCAGATTACCGTAAAAAAAATACCGATTGTTTTAAAAACAGAAGTAAGCCAGGAAATCATTAAAAAAGAAAAACCAGACACCATCATACTTGCAACTGGTGCAAAACCCTTGATGCCGCCTATTGCCGGAATAGACCTTCCCCATGTTGTGGAGTCATGGGATGTCTTGCAGGACAAAGTGTTTACAGGCCAAAAAGTTGCTATTATAGGCGGCGGAGCAGTTGGTGTGGAAACGGCCCTTTTTCTTGCAGAAAAAGGAACAATATCAGCCGAAACTATAAAATTTCTTCTTGTTAACAGAGCCGAAGACCCTGAGACGCTTTTTCAAATGGCAACCCGGGGAACCAAACAGGTTACCCTTATTGAAATGCTGGACAAAATGGGTAAAGATATCGGAAAATCAACTAAATGGGGCATGATGCAGGACCTTGGCAGGTATAATGTAAAAACCATGACGGGCAGCAAAGTAATAGAAATTACCCCCACCGGTCTGATTATTGAACAGGATGGTAAAATTCATGAAATTGAGGCTGATACAGTTGTTGTTGCAGCAGGTTCTGTGTCAAACAATCCCCTTGAATCAATGCTTGAAAAAATTGGTGTGGAATACAGGGTTGCAGGAGATGCCAGACAGGTTGCCACGGCTTTTGATGCTGTACACCAGGGCTATAAGGCTGGATTGGAGATATGATCTCCCCACAACTGGATAGACAGGTGAATGGTATTTAAAATCCAGGAAAGTTCGTAACTATTCAGCTCTTATGCTTGAAACCGCCCTATCCGATGGATATTTTTGTTCGATGCTAAACGCTTAACCTCCTGCAAATATCCATCAGACAGGGCTATGAGATAATTTCTTTTAACGGGCTGAACAGTTACGAAAGTTCTTTGGCTGTTTTGAATAATAATGGAGGCAAATAAATGTTAGTTGCCGTGATAGATAATTATGACTCATTCACATTCAACCTGGTTCACTATATCCGTGAAACGGGATCTGGTGTAGTTGTTTATAGGAACGATAAGGTATCCATTAATGATCTTAAAGACTTGAATCCAGATGCCCTGGTCATCTCCCCAGGGCCCGGTCGCCCTGAGGATGCCGGTATTTCCCTGGATGTTGTCAAGCATTTTTCCGGCATTATCCCTCTTCTTGGCGTCTGCCTTGGACACCAGGTCATTGCCCAGAGCTTTGGCGGGACAATCATCCAGGCAAACCAGATCATGCATGGAAAAACATCCACGATTATAAGTGATGGAAAACAGATTTATTCCGGGATAAAAAACCCTTTTACCGTGATGAGGTATCATTCCCTGGCAGTTTCCCACGAAAATCTTCCCAACTGCCTCTTAATTACTTCAAGGACTGAGGATGGTGAAATCATGGGCATTCGACACAAAGAGCATCCAACACAGGGTGTCCAGTTTCACCCTGAATCCTTTATGACGGATGTGGGGAAAAAACTGATAAAAAATTTTATCAATGGTGATAAAAAAAATTGCCTCGGAAATAACACTTACCGGACAAGAATACTATCCCCCGGATAAATCTTGGCATCAGGTGAAAGCTTGTTCAGCTTTTGTATGTTTTTGACTGTGGTATTATATTTTTTACTGATACTGTAAATGGTTTCCCCTTTTTTAATGGTATGAAACAAACCAGCCTTTATTTCCTTTTTTACAGGAGCTGCAGGTTTTGCAATGGATTCTGATGTTGTGACTGCAATAGATTTTTTCTTAGGCCCTGAAATACTTTTTTCAATATCATTCATTCTCTTTAGTAAAGAATCAAATTTAACTGAAAAAGCTGTTTCAAGACTTGCCACCCGCTCTCTTACAGGGCCAATATCCATCGCCCCTCCTGTACCTGAGCCATCTGATACCAGGGCATCGTTTTCTCGGATTTCAAAGGCCTTTTCCAGGGCCTCAACCCTTTCTTCCAAATCAGCAAAAGATGAGCTTGAAGTATTTGTTTTAACAGTTTCCGTCCTGATGTCCGAAGACCTGAAAAAAAGAAAAAATATAACAACAGTTAATAACAAAGCCCCAATAAGAATCAAGGCAAATTCATTTTTTTTCAAATGAGATGGTTCAATTTTTTTAGTGCTCTTGTGAACCTGGTCTGTCTGATTTTTATTGGGATTAATTTTTGTTGTCGGTATTTTTGATTCAGGTGTATCTTTGGGATCCATCGCAAAGCTCCTGTTTTAATTTTTTAAAATTATCAAGCCGGAATTTTAAAATCATCAAGCTCAGCCATTCTTGATAAAGCCTGGATATATTTTCTTCAGGAAGACTGACCTGCCCTTTATCTTCCATCTTTTCTCCCATGCGCTTTAAGCCGGCCTTAATCTCCGTAGACGTTTCCCGGCCATCCAGAAATAAATAAATTTCCAATGCCTCTTCAAAATAGCCCTGGTTTTCATAAATCCGTGCAACTTCAAGTGTTTTTAATTCATGATTCATGGAGTATTCCTTTTATTACCGGATTTGTCCTTAAAGATGAGCTCATCTTCTTCAGCCATATCATGTTCGTGTTTTGCCACATGTTTGATATAATTCATATCTGTTTTCAAACTTTTAATTTCAGTTTCAAGTTTTTGATTTTCCTGATCAATTGTATGGACCTGTATTAAAACGGTCCTTTCTTTTTCTTTTAACATTTTATAATCTAAAACACCATTTTTTGAAAAAAAAATGAGAAATAACAATATCACAATAATAAATAATGAAATATAAAAACCTGTTTTTTCGACCATTGTCATGATTTATTCCTGATCAATCCCTTTTTTAACAATTTCAATTCAGGGCTTGAAATAAAAAAATTCATGCTAAAGTAAAAAATCATTCCAAAACACATGCAGCACACCACCCCTGTTCCAAACCAAAATTTATTATGCCCTTCCGTCAGTATAAAAACGGCTGCCTGTTTTACAAGAAAAAACATTATAACAGATAAAAAAAGTGATCTGCAAGCAGAAACCATGATCTCAAATTTATTGACATTCACAGCGCCCGGAATATTGACAAACAAAACAATAAACCCCACCATGGCAGATATGGAAACGGACATAACAAGCCCCTTAAGACCAAGGGTATCGATAAATAAAGAGCAGAGAATCAGATTCAACAAAATGGCAATGATGCCGGAATAAAATGGAATTCTTATATTGGACAGGGCATAATACAAAGTGACAAACAATCGAACCCCCGTGAATGCCCACAATCCTGAACTCAAAAAAACCAGGCAATCTGCTGTCTGCTGAATGGCCATTGCATTAAAAACCCCATACCCGAATAAAAGTGCAACAATTTTTTCATCCAAGGCTATCAATCCGGCCATTGCCGGAATTGTAATAAAAAAAACAAGCCTTACCCCGTTTGAAAACAGTTCGGAAATTTCATCCATATGCCCCAGAGCTGCTTTTTTTGAAAATTCAGGCAATAGCACTGTTGCGGCCGAAACGGCAAAAAGGGCCATGGGAAACTGAACCAGCCGGTCTGCATAATATATAAAGGATACACTGCCCTCATCCAGTTTTGAAGCAAAAAATGAGGCCACGGCAATATTAATCTGAAAGGCGGCGGCTCCAATCATACAGGGAACCATTATTTTTATGACCTTGAATATCTTGGGATGAAAAAATTGAAGCAGGGGTATTTTTAACATTCCTAAACGAATCATAAATGGAACCTGGATTAAAAACTGAAGTAAGCCACCTATAGTAACCCCCATTGCCAGGCCTATTATTGGTGTATCAAAATATTTTGATATCATAAGTGCAAAGCATACCACCACCAGATTAAATACAACGGGTGCAAGGGCAGGAACTCCAAAATTTCCCAGAGAATTCAATACACCCATGCAAAATGCGGCAATAAGAACCAGCCAGAAATAAGGCAGCATTATTTTAAATAATATAATTGTCAGTCCATATTTATAGGAATAAACCATAAATCCCGGGGCAAGGATTTTTATGATCACAGGGGCAAAAAAGATCCCGGTCAGCACAATAAAAACACCGGCAAGGGATAAAAAACAAAAAAAGGAAAAAGCCAATGTGATCGCTTTGGAGCGCCCTTCCTTTTCAAGGGTTTCAGTGAATATCGGCACAAATGAAACACTCAAAATCCCTTCGGAAAAGAGCTTCCTGACAAGATCAAAAGGGCGAAAAGCGATAAAAAAAGCATCGCTTTGATATGTTGTGCCAAAATACATTGCAATGACGGCATCTCTGATAATCCCAAGAACGCGGCTGGCAAAAGTTAAAATGGTCAGCAACAATGTATTTTTTAAGATTTTACTCACATGTTTTCCTTGACAAAAACCAACAATCCATATATCCTGACCGTCTTAAAATAGGATGAATTTTTATATTAAATAAACTTAGACAAGGAGCAAAACCAAGTTGGCTAACCATAAATCTGCAAAGAAACGGGCAAAACAGAGTCAGGTAAGACGGCTTAGAAACAGATCTGTAAAAACCTCTCTTAAAAATTTGGAAAAAACCCTTCACGCTGCAAAAGAGGCTGGTAGTGATAATAAAGATGAACTCATGAGAAAAACTCAATCTGCCATTCATAAAGCCGCTAAAAAAGGTGTTCTCCATAAAAAGACTGCTTCCAGAAAAATTTCAAGACTGTTCAAGTTCATGAATGCCTAGTTACAGGCTTTTGTTTCAAACAATTTAAGACAGGATTTATATTGATAAGATATAAATCCTATCTTCATCATTTTCATGCTAAAAATTATTCATCAGCTTACTGATTAATTTTTCAGCACTTCGAATGGCTATTTTATCCACAGCTACTTTTTTGTTGCCTTCATCCGTTATATTATCCTGTGATACAGTGTAGTCTTCATATGATGTAAAATCTGATGCAGACCAAATCACTTCACCTTCCCTGTTTATCAATTTCAAATCCATAGTAGCAAAAATTCTTCTTTCCAATACAGATTCTGTGGTTGAACGGGACAAGGTGGCAAATGTAATTTTCTTTATGGTTCCTTCAAGAAAAGCAGATGCACGGGATTCCTCTACAACTTTGGTATCCGTCTTTTGAATGATCTCCTGAATTAATGCATTGGTAAATGAGATTCCAGCTCTTGTTTCAGAACTTTTATTTTTCAAAGCCCTCACAGCAACACTGCTCACATCTTTATTAATATATCCGCCGCCTTCAAACTGATACCCACAGGAAGCAAAAAATACAACCAGACAAGTATATAAAATCCATTTTAAATTTTTCATATTAAACCACAATATTTATAAGTGTTTGTTTTTTTCTAATAACGATAATTTTTTTGGGTTCTTTATCCCCCATGTGCTTTTTAATCTTTTCATCTGCCAGGGCTGTTTCTTTGATCACAGCCTCCCCAACACCTGCATCAATTGTAAATTTTGAACGCAGCTTACCATTTACCTGAACAACAACAATAATCTCATCTGTTTTAAGGGAATCTTTTCTGTATTCAGGCCAGGATTGTTCAAGAATTGAGCCGGTCTTACCAGATTTTTCAAACAATTCTTCACAAAAATGCGGAAGAATGGGAGACAGCAATAAAAGAATATTTTCAAGGCTGAACAGGATCACTTTTTTCATTTCATCGTCTGCAGAGTCAAGATCAATAGAATATAAGGCATTTACAAGCTCCATTACAGAAGAAATGGCAGTGTTAAAATGAAAGCTTTTATCAATATCATCCGTAACCTTTTGTATGGTCTGGTTTGCTTTGATATAAAGTGCTTTTGCCTGTTCTGACGATAGATCCGAAGCTGCACCAGTAAAGGGTTTAAAACCATCTATTTTTTCCAGGCATTCCAGGGCAAGCCGCCATACCCTGTTGACAAATCTATTACTGCCTTCAACCCCGTCTTCACTCCATTCAAGGTCCCTTTCAGGCGGAGCTGCAAATAAGCAGAACAACCGGGTCACATCAGCTCCGTATTTTTCAAGCAGCTCATTGGGATCAACCACATTTTTCTTAGATTTGGACATTTTAATGACCCGACCCACTTCCACATCTTTGTTGCATTTTGTGCATACAAGGCTGCCCTTATCATCTTTCAACGCTTCTTCAGGAAAAAGATATCCATGATCAGGACAGGTCATGGTTTCCTTGCAGACCATGCCCTGGGTCAAAAGCCGTGTAAACGGTTCTTTAAAATCAATCATTCCAAGGGTATGCAACACCCGCATAAAATACCGGGAATATAATAAGTGAAGGACTGCATGCTCTACCCCTCCGATGTATTGATCCACGGGAGCCCAGTATTTTACAGCTTTTGGATCAAAGATACCCTCATCATATCTGGGAGAGCAATACCTTAAATAATACCAGGAGGATTCCACAAAGGTATCCATGGTATCAGTGTCTCTTTTTGCATCCTGTCTGTTGCATTCAGGACAGGTGGCTTTTGCAAAACTATCAAGGTATGGCAAGGGAGATCCCCCTTTTTCAAGGAGATTTGCATCCTCAGGAAGTCTTATGGGAAGATCTGTTTCAGGAACAGGAACCACCCCGCAATCAGGGCAGTGAATAACAGGGATCGGCGCGCCCCAGTATCGTTGCCTTGAAATTCCCCAGTCTCTTAACCTGTATGAAACAGCTTTTTTACCCCTGCCCTTTTTTTCCAGCCAGTCAGTGATCACATCTATGGCCTTTGCGCTTTCAAGCCCGTTAAATTCAAGGGAATTTACAAGAAGTCCCTCACCTGTGTAAGCCTGGTCCATGGTATTGCCATCAAATAGTTCTCCTTTTGGCTGGACCACAACCCTGATTTCAAGCCCATATTTCCTGGCAAAATCAAAATCTCTTTGATCCCCTGCCGGGACAGACATGATAGCACCTGTTCCATATCCCATTAGAACAAAATTGGCTGTATAAACCGGGATCTTCTCTCCCGTTGCCGGATTAATACAAAAGGCCCCGGTAAAAACACCTTCTTTTTCATATTTTTCCAAACCTTCAGCAGATCTTTCCTGGGTGGATACCTTTTGAACAAATGCCGCCACTTCATCTTGTTTTTCTGTCCCCTTTGAAAGGCTCTCAACCAGGGGATGTTCCGGAGCAAGGCACATGAAGGTTGCACCAAAAACAGTATCCGGTCTTGTTGTAAAAACTTCAATATTATTTTCCTGGCCATGGATTTTAAATTTCAATTCAGATCCAACACTTCGACCTATCCAATTTTTCTGCATGACCGTTACCTTATCAGGCCATCCAGGAAGTTTATCACAATGGACAAGCAGGTCCTGTGCATAATCTGTAATTTTAAAAAACCATTGCCACAATTTTTTTTGCTGAACCGTCTGGGAGCATCTCCAGCATTTATCTTGTTCAACCTGTTCATTGGCAAGAACTGTCTGGCATTTCTCACACCAGTTCACATAGGATTCTTTTCGATAGGCCATTTTCTTTTCCAGCATTTTAAGAAAAAGCCATTGCTCCCATTTATAATATTCCGGCCGGCAGGTGGCAATCTCTCGGTCCCAGTCATATGAAAAACCCATTTTTTTAAGCTGTTCTCTCATGGAGCTGATGTTTTCATAGGTCCAGGCTGCAGGATGGGTATTATTATCAATGGCTGCATTTTCAGCAGGCATGCCAAATGCGTCCCAGCCCATGGGATGAAGGACGTTAAACCCTTTCATCCGTTTATATCTGACCACCACATCGCCAATGGTATAATTGCGAACATGACCTATATGTATTTTACCGGAAGGGTAAGGAAACATCTCCAATAAATAATATTTTTCTTTTAAAGGGTCCTCTATAACTTTGAAAAGTTGATTTTCTTTCCAGTATGCCTGCCATTTAAGTTCTACCAGTTCCGGATGATACCTCTCCTCCATTGCACTTACTCCTTGTGAAAACTTTTTCTATATTGAATTACAGTTTCTTTATTTGAATTTTTATAGATGCCACAATCAAAAGCAAATAGCAAGAAAATCAAGCGATAAACATTGACTCAAAGCAGTTTTAATGATATACAAAAGAGTTTTTATACAATACCTGACAGGCAGGTATTGTTTTTTTGTATTCATCCTTGCTCTGACAAAACGTCAGGGCTTTATATCCGTAAGGAGAAAAAATGAGGAAGTATGAAACTGTTTTTATTTCTGACCCTGATCTTCAGGACCAAACTCGTACCGACCTGTTTGAAAAAGTCAGAAATATTATTGCCAAAGAAGGCGGCATTCTTACAAATTTTGATGACTGGGGCAACAAAAAGCTTGCCTATGAAATCAAGAAAAAATTGCGGGGTCATTATGTATGTGTCACTTATGGTGGCACGGGCGGGCTTATAAAAGAGCTTGAAAGAAATTTCCGCCTTAGTGATGATGTGCTCAAATTCATGACAATCCTTCTTTCTGATGATGTAACGGCTGAACAACTTGAAAAAGAAGTCCAGGAAGCCCTAAACCAATCCAAACAGGCAGACGAAGCAGACAAAGAATCTGTTGAAGATGAAACGCCTGGGGAAGAGGCTTCGGCAGATGATGAAAAAGTTGAAGAAACCGAAGACAAAACAGAATAATTAAGATTGGAGGATAATAATAATGTATGATAATAATAATAAATCACAATACGGCGGCGGTAAAAACAAATTTTATCAACGTCGCAAAATATGCAGATTCTGTGTGGATAAGGATCTTTTTATAGACTATAAAACCCCCAAAGCACTCAGGCAATTCATAACAGAACGGGGGAAAATAATTCCCAGAAGAATCACGGGCACCTGTGCTAAACATCAGCGCCAGCTTACTGTTGCCGTCAAGCAATCTCGCCAGATCGCGCTGTTGCCTTTTGTTGGCAGACCCATGTATTAAAATTTAGTTTTCAGGAGCAATACAGGTGACTGGCACACTAATACAACCAACCATAATTAAAAATATCCTGACGGGTATCCTCTTATGTATATTGATCATTGCCGTCATATATATCATGCCGTTGATCGGTGTTTTTGCCTGGATGGTCCTTCCTTTACCTGTTTTATTTTACAGGCTTAAGACAGGAAGAAACAGCAGTGGCATTATCATTGTGGCCAGTCTGACAATATTGGTTGTATTTACACAGAACTTTGCATTTAATACGCTTTACTTTGGTTCCTTATTGATGACAGGTTTTTTCCTTGGAGAATTTATAGAAAAACACTTGAGTATTGAAAAAATTATGCTCTACACCTGCTTTGCAGTCCTTGGAATCTGTACAGCGGTTTTGTTTATTTATTCTTTAACTTATAGCCAGGGAATTGAACACTTGATTTCAAATTATATTTCCAGATATCATGCATTGTCATCCCAGCTTTTTTCCGAATCTGCACAATTGTATCCGGAAATGAATGTTGACCGGCAAATGCTTGAAAAAGCAAGTTCATTATTTGTTCTTATTTTTCCGGGAATATTTATCAATTCATATCTAACCATGATATGGCTCAACATTATATTGATAAAAAAAGTGTTATCAAAAAAAGGCATCGTCGTTAAAAGTATTGAAAATTTAAATCAATGGAAAGCACCAGATTATCTTGTATTTGGCGTGATTGCGTTATCTGTTTTGATATTTTTACCAATATACACAATAAAAATAATTGCTATAAATAGTTTGATTGTTTTAATGTTTGTATATTTTTTTCAGGGAATTGCAGTGGTATCATTTTTTTTTCAAAAGAAAAGCTGGCCTTTTGCATTTAGGTTTTTTTTTTACACCCTAATTGCGATTCAACCTCTTTTCATGTTCCTTGTTATCGGATTTGGACTGTTTGATACATGGATCAATTTTAGAAAACTTGATGCGGCTACGTAATAAAAAATAAACTAAAAGTCAGCCTGATGAAACAAAGGGCTGAATCTTTTTGGAGGTTTAAATGAGAGTTATATTAAAAGAAACCATTGACACACTCGGTATCGCAGGAGCAGAATGTGACGTGGCGGCAGGATATGGCCGCAACTATCTTCTGCCCCAGGGTAAAGCAATTCTTGCGACACCCCAGAACAGGAAAGTCATGGAACAGACAAAAGCAAAGCTTGAACTTCAGATTGCCAAAGAAAGAAAGATTGCTGAAGAAATGGCTGCTAAAATTAAAAACGTTGTATGTACAATCAAAGCTAAGGTTCATGAAGAATCCCGCCTTTACGGATCCGTCACTACCCATGACATAAAAGAATCTTTGAACCTTCAGGATATCATTCTGGAACGCCGTTCTATCCTACTTGCAGAGCCGATAAAAGAAATCGGTGAATACAAGGTGCCCATTCGTCTTTACAAGGATGTTGAACCTGAAATTACAGTCAATGTTATTGCTGAAGAAAAAGAAGGAAAATAATGTTTAAACTTCATCCGGGAAGATGGTTAAATTTTCCCGGATGTATTTTTTAAAATTATATTGTGCTAAAAAAAAAAAACATATCTCAAGACCCCCTCTTAAGTAAAACGCCTCCCCATGATATTGATGCGGAAGAATCAATATTAAGTGCCATATTTATTAACAATGACAGCCTTCTTGATATTATAGATATTCTGTCCTATGAGGACTTCTACAAAGGCGCACATAAAAAAATATTCAAGGTAATTGTCGAACTTGCCACTAAAGAAGAGCCTGCAGATCTTGTCACCGTTGCCAATGGGTTAAAAGAAAAAGGTGAGCTTGAAAGTATCGGTGGGGCCGCATTTCTTGCAGCCATTTCCGATGCAGCTCCCATTGCTGTAAATGCCGTCCATTATGCTAAAATCATTAAAGGCAAGGCCTCTTTAAGACAATTGATAACAGCCTCATCTGACATTATTGAAAGATGCCTGAAAGATAAAGGAGATTTTGAAGATATTATTGATTTTGCCGAAAGCTCTATTTTTAATATTTCAGAAAAAAAATCAGGCACTTCCTTTCAAAGCCTGGGAGAATTGATCAATTTAAATATTGATAAACTTGAAGAGCAACAGGGAAAAGATGGTGGACTTTCCGGCATATCCTCAGGATATCCAAGATTAAACCAGATTACATCTGGATTGCAAAAATCTGATTTGATTATTCTGGCAGCAAGACCCAGCATGGGAAAAACTGCCTTTGCGTTAAATATTGCCAGAAATGTTGCCCTTAATGAACGCAAACCTGTTGCTGTTTTCTCTTTGGAAATGTCCAATGAACAGCTTTCCATGAGACTGCTTACCTCTGAGGCCCGCATAGATTCAAACAGGCTTAGAACAGGCTTTATAAGCCAGGAGGACTGGCAAAATGCAACAGATGCAGCTGGTATTTTAAATGAATTGCCTATTTTTATTGATGACTCGCCAAACATTACTGCAATGGAAATAAGAGCAAAAGCAAGAAAGCTTTATCAAAGAAATAATGAGCTTGGCCTGATTATCGTGGATTACCTTCAGCTCATGAAACCCCCGTTCAGGACTGATCGAAGAGACCTTGAAATTGCTGAAATATCAAGGTCTTTAAAAGCACTTGCCAAAGAACTGGATGTTCCGATTATTGCGTTATCCCAGCTGAATCGTATGTTGGAACAACGATCTGATAAACGTCCCATGCTGTCTGATCTTCGTGAGTCAGGTGCTCTGGAGCAGGATGCTGATATTGTTGCATTCATCTACAGGGATGAGGTCTACAATAAAGAGCCGGATAATCCTAAAAAAGGGACTGCTGAAATTATTGTTGCTAAAAACAGAAACGGTGCTACAGGCACTGCATTTATGCATTTTATTGGTCAATTTACCCGTTTTGAAGAGCTTGCACCGGATTCATACCAGGAATTTGAATGAAGAAAAAATTGTATGGTAACACTTCCGGCCTGAGAAACACCCAGATCAAAAGAATAGAAAATTTATATGACTACAGCTCTCCACCCGAGTATATTATTAACCCTGAACTAGCGCAGCTTTTAGTTGAACTATCCCATGATATAAGGCGGCAGATCGGTGTGCTCATTGATCGAAACGGTACTATCATCTATGTGATTGTCGGAGAGTCTCACAAAATTGTCATTCCCATCACTTCAGGATATATGGCCCTTCCCGGCAAACTCAAAGGTCTTCGCCTTTTTCATACCCATTTAAAAGATGAGCCCCTGACAAGGGATGATTTAACAGACCTTGCACTCTTGCGGTTGGATTATATCACGGCTATTTGCATTTCACAGGATGGTAAACCAGGAATAGTTTACTCAGGACATATTCTCCCAGATGAGGATTCAGAACCATACCAGGTTCTCGAACCCACCACAATTCAAAAACTAAATATTGATTGCCTGGCTCAAATTCAGGCTCTTGAATCTGAGCTGACAAGAAAAAATTCTTTATACAAACCTGAATCAGGTAGAGAAACCGCATTTTTAATCAATGCGACGACTTCAGATCCAAAAGACGCTTATGCCTCCATTGAAGAACTTAAAGAACTTTGCAAAACAAGTCGTATCAATGTGATTGGTACAGCCATCCAAAGAAGAAAAACCATTGATCCCAAATTTGTGGTGGGTAAAGGAAAACTTTCAAGCCTGATCATTCAGGCGATTCAAAAGTATGCTACCCTGCTGGTGTTTGACAGGGAGCTCTCGTCATCCCAGATTCGTTCCATTACTGATTTTGTTGAAATGAAGGTCATTGACCGGACTCAACTGATCCTGGATATCTTTGCCAAACAGGCAAAGTCCAGGGAAGGTAAATTTCAGGTGGAACTTGCCCAGATGGAATATCTCTTACCACGATTGATCACCAAAAACACTGCCATGTCACGATTGACGGGAGGAATAGGTGGCCGTGGGCCTGGTGAAACAAAACTTGAAATCAACCGACGGCGGGTCAATGAAAGGATTAACCGGTTAAAAAAGGAAATTGGCAAAATCCGCAAACAACGGCACCAACAAAAATCCAGACGTAAAAGAAAGGATTTACCCATTATCTCAATTGTTGGTTATACAAATGTTGGCAAATCAACACTTTTGAATACCTTGACCCAAAGTAAGATCATGGCAGCCAATCGGCTGTTTGCAACCCTTGACCCTTCCAGCAGACGCTTAAGATTTCCAAAGGATACGGAAGTCATTATCACAGATACCGTAGGATTTATCCAGAACCTTCCAAAAGATTTAATGGAGGCATTCCATGCCACCTTGGAAGAACTGACGGATGCAGATGTTATCCTCCATGTGATAGATATCAGCAATCCCCGGTATCAGCAGCAAAAAGACTCTGTTGAAAAAATTCTTAAAGATTTAAAATTAGATGCTATCCCTACCCTCTATGTATTTAACAAAATAGACAGGGTTGATCTTGATTCTTTTGATAATAAATGGCTATTAAACCAGGGGATTCTTATTTGCGCCACTCAAAAGCAAACTCTGAAACCTTTGGTTGAAAAATTAGAATCAATGGTTTCCATATAAAAAAAAATGTAACTATTCAGCTATTATGCTTGAAACCGCCCTATCCGATGGATATTTTTGTTCGATGCTAAACGCTTAACCTCCTGCAAATATCCATCAGACAGGGCTATGAGATAATTTCTTTTAACTGGCTGAACAGTTACAAAAAAATTAGATGTTGACCAATAGATTTTTTTACTCTAAATAAACAAAAAAATAAATTTATATGTGGAATAACAATGGAAATAAAACAACTGAGCCAGATTCTTAACGATAATTTGATTAAAAAGGACTCGATAGACATACCTGATTGTTTTGGAGAATTTAATAAAAAGAACAGGCTCTGCTCAAAATATTGCTCAATATCTATACGATGTTGCATCATGCATAATAAAAATCCAAAAATTGATATTTTGGAAAAACTATTAATCCACAACCAATATGCGATAAAACTCCAATGATTTTCTTGTTTGAAATATCAAAAATTTAAAGATTCAGACTAATGCCTGACTGAAAACCCCGTGTTTGGACGGCTCGTAGAGGAGCAATGCTCACAAAGTTGCCCATATACAAGGCGCAAAAAATCTTGAAACCGGAGTGTACTACTGTACATGAGGCCCGATTTATAATTTGGCAAGATTTTGCAGCAACGCAGTAGATGGGTGAGTTTTCGTTCAAACACTATTTAATGGAAAATCTTGCCGGGATTCAATATATTCTGAGGGTCAAATACCTTTTTAATCCCTTTCATAAGTTCAATTTGTGTTGCACCGATTTCCCGGGGAAGGTATTTAAGCTTGGTCATACCAACCCCGTGTTCTCCAGTAATGGTTCCACCTAAGCTTAAAGTGGCATTAAAAAGCTCATCAACAGCCTTTTCTGCCCTTTCTGACTCGTTTTTATCGGTTTTATTATACATGATATTGCAATGGATATTTCCATCACCGGCATGACCAAAACTGACCACTTTTAAACCCGACGTCCTTTGTATTTCTTGAATTACTTTAACCATATCAGGAATTTTATCTATGGGAACAACAATATCTTCGTTAATTTTGTTTGTTGCAATTTTGTACAGAACCGGAGACAAAGCTTTTCTGGCATCCCATAATTTTTGTGCCTCTGTTTGATCTTTTGCAACTAACACATCCAGTGCATCATAGAAAAAGCAGAGTTTTTTTATATTTTCAGCATCTTTTTCAACACTATTGATATCTCCATCCAACTCCAGGATCAACATGGCTTTAATGCCTTCTGGCAAATCAAAGCTAAGGGAGTCTTTTACAAGGTCAAGACAGGCTTCATCCAAATATTCAACACACCTTGGGACCGTGGCCTCCTTCATGATACGGGATACGGTTTTGGCAGCCTTTTGCAAGCTGTCAAAAAAAACAGCCATTGTTTTAATGGTTTCAGGCTTGCGCAAAAGCTTTAATGTAATTTCAGTGACCACTGCCAATGTGCCTTCAGACCCCACAATCAATCGCGTCAAGTCATACCCGGCAACCCCTTTTGCTGTGGAAACCCCTGTTTGAATAATTTCTCCTGAAGGCAATACCGCTCTTAATCCCAGGACATAATCCCTTGTTACCCCGTATTTTACAGCCCTTGGTCCTCCTGCACATTCACCAATATTTCCCCCAATGGTACAAACGGATGAACTTGCAGGATCAGGTGGATAAAACAAGCCTTTTTCTTCTACTGTTTTGTGAATATCTGAAACAATAACACCAGGCTGTACTCTCACTAAAAAATTATTTTCATCAATATCAAAAATTTTGTTCATGCGGCTTGTGACCATTACAAGCCCCCCTTTGACCGGCACTGACCCCCCCGTCATTCCAGAACCGGCTCCACGGGGTACCACAATCAATTTTTCTTTTGATGCCAGTCTTAAAATCCGGGCAACTTCATTTTCCGAGCCTGGAAATATAATGGCATCAGGAAGAAAAGATGCACCTGTTGCATCATAGGAATAACACAACAATTCTTCTTTTTCTCTTGTTACGTATAATTTTCCTGATATTTTTTTAAGATGCCTGTAAAGAGAACCGGAAAGTCCCATTTAAAGTTTTCCTGATTCGATTTTTTTTGAAAGATACTTTATTTGTTCACAAATAACGCTTTTTTGCTTTAATTCTCTTTCTATTGCATTGATGGCATATATGGCAGTTGCATGATATTTATTATAACTATTACCAATTTTTTTTATCGGCTGATCCGTATATTTTCTGGAAAGAAAAATAGCCATTTGCCTTGGCTTAACAATTCTATTTTTTCTGGAGGCAGACACAATATCTGTTTCTGTAATTGAAAATTCTTTACAAACCATTTTTTTAATGGATTCAACCGTAATTCGTTTTTTTGCTTTTGTAATATTAGCCAGAACACTTTTTGCCAGCTCAATATCAATATTATACCCCATTAAATGACCTTTTGCAGCCACACCAAACAAACCGCTTTCAAGTTGCCGGACATCATCACACAATTCCTGGGCAATGTACTCAGTTACCTGATTTGGAATGTCATATCCAAAAATTTTGGATTTCTTTTTTAATATTCTGACCCGGGTTGCATAGTCTGGTTTATCAATTTCAGTAACAAGTCCAATGCTTAAACGAGATTTTAACTGGTCATTGAGTTTAGGAATATCATCTGGAAGCTCGCATCCTGAAAAAATAACCTTTTTATCTGCGTCAAGAAGATAATCTAAAGTGATAGCCAATTCATTTTGTGTCGCTTCCTTGCCAGACAAAAAATGAACATTTTCAAGAATCAAAACATCACATTTTTTCCTGTATTTTTCTTTGAACCTCTCTATGGTTTTATTTTTCAAAGAAAATATCATTTCATTGGTGAACTCTTCTGCCGTTGCATAATATACCCTTTTGGAAAGACTGTTGGTGATAATATGATGTCCAATAGCCTGGGACAAATGACTTTTCCCAAGTCCGGTTTTAGCTAAAATATAAAGTATATTGGACCCGTTTCTTTTCCCCTGGGCAAGAGATAACGATGCAGAATATGCAAAGTTTGAATTATTTCCCACAACAAAATCATCAAATGTGAACCCTTTTTTAAACATCCTTCCGTTATTAAATCGTACGTTAAGTCCGGGTAGATTTAATTGCTTTGATCTTTTCATGGGTAAAGGAAGCGCTGGATATGCACCTGTTTCTTTATTTTTTTCTTTTGAACAAAATTTTCTATTGGATGTTACTTCAAATTCAATATTGATATCATTAATCCCTAATTTTAAAAACTCTTCTTCAAATAACGGCAGGTAATTATCTTTTAATCGTTTGACAAAATAAGCATTTGGACTGGATAACTTAATATGATAATCATCATGGGAAAGATGTTCGACCGGGTCTATCCACATTCTATAACTATGGTCGGGTAATGTCTTTTTGATTTGGTATTTAACTTGTTCCCAGAACGATTCCATATTTTCCAAAAAAGATCCTCTTTCTTCCAACTACGAAAAAAATACTGATTTATAAAACAAATTTAACAATTACCAATGGATAAAACTGATATTTACAAAAAGTATTATTTTTTTATTGGATTATTTTTTATTGGTCAAATCTAATAAGAAGGGTTAGCTTATTATTAGATTTTTGTTTGGCATAGTTTTTTAATTGCCTGATATAATTAAGATTTTTTTGTGAAACAAATTTTTTTTCAAACATTACAACCACTTCGACAACTACCTCTTATTTCAAGATATTTTAACATTTCATTGGAAATTTTTATTTCTCTATAAAATAAATTTACTCTTATTTATTCCTTTTTACTTTTAATTACTTCTAATTCAATAAAAATTTCCTCTTTTTTTTGGAGCCTGCAATTTACTATAGTTTCACAATTTTATGACATAAATTATATTTACACTTTCCTTATCCAATAGTATATTGCACTTTGTTTTAAACCATTTACCCTTAATATTATCGAGAGCCTTATGAAACCGCCACACACACTGCCGATTATAGGCATTACCATGGGAGATCCTGTTGGAATCGGCCCGGAAATATTGGTAAAAGCGTTAAACAACTCAAAAATGTATGCTTTGTGCAAACCTCTGATTATCGGAGATTCCCAGATTATAAAACAAGCATTAAAACTTTTAAAGTTCAAACATCATATCCATATCATAACTGATCCAGACCAGGGCAAATATGAGTTTAATACATTGGATATAATGGATATCTCCACTATTCATACGGATTGTTCCTCACTTTCAGGCCCAACCATTGAAACGGGGATCGCCATGCAGGACTATATCACTAAAGGGATTGATCTTGCATTGACCAGCCGCATTTCAGGTCTTGTGACCTGCCCCATCACAAAAACTGCCTTAAAACTTGCCGGGTCTCAATTTCATGGACATACTGAACTTCTGGCCCACAGAACAAAAGCAAAAAATTATGCCATGATGCTGTCCGGCAAAATACTTAAGGTTGTTCTGGTAACGATTCATATTCCTCTATCCCAGGTGTCTGCCCGTCTGACCAGAGAAGATATTATCAAAAAAATAAAATTAACCCATACCACTTTAAAAAACCGATTTAATATTAAAATGCCCAGAATTGCCGTTGCAGGATTAAATCCCCATGCAGGGGAAGAATCCATGTTTGGAAGAGAGGAAGAAGATATTATTGAGCCTTCTGTCCGGCTTGCAAAAAAAGAGGGAATAAATGTCTCTGGCCCCCTGCCCCCTGATACAGTTTTTTACCAGGCTGTCAACGGAAGGTATGACGCAGTGGTTTGCATGTATCATGACCAGGGTCTTATTCCATTCAAGCTCACCCATTTTAAAGACGGTGTAAATACCACCATAGGTCTTCCCATCATCCGAACCTCTGTGGATCACGGGACGGCTTATGACATTGCCTGGCAAGGAATTGCAGACCATTCAAGTCTGACAGAAGCCATTAAAATGGCAGCATTCCAGGCCATAAATAAAAAAGCCCAAAAGAAATAAGGACCAATGGATAAAAATAATATTATCATTGAAGGTGCCCGGGAACATAACCTGAAAAATATTAATGTTAAAATACCCAGAAACAGCTTGACAGTTATTACCGGACTTTCAGGCTCTGGAAAATCAACTCTGGCCTTTGACACATTGTATGCAGAAGGCCAACGACGATATGTTGAGTCCCTTTCCACCTATGCCAGACAATTTTTGGGCCAGATGGACAAACCAGATGTGGATGCCATTATCGGACTTAGCCCTGCCATATCCATTGAACAAAAAACTGCCAGCCATAACCCCAGATCCACTGTTGGTACTGTCACGGAAATTTATGATTATCTTAGATTATTATTTGCAAGAGTCGGCACTTCCTATTGTTATAAATGCGGATTACCCATTTCTTCCATGTCCATTGATCAAATCACTGACAAAGTCATGGATCTTGATGAAAACTCTAAAATAATAATTCTGGCACCATTAATACAAGGACAAAAAGGCTCCCATGAAAAATTATTTGCAAAAATAAAAAAAGATGGTTTTGCAAGGGTCAGAGTAGACAATGAGATCTATTTAATGGATGACCTTGTGCCATTGGAAAAAACTAAAAAACACACCATAGATGCCGTTGTAGATCGACTGGTCATTAAAGAAGGCATTGAAAAACGCCTGTCCGACTCATTGGAACTTGCCCTCTCATTATCAACTGGATTTGTAACCCTGATTGATCTCAGCCATAACGAGGAAACCCTTTTCAGCGAAAAAGCATCCTGTGTACGTTGCGGGGTCAGTTATCCTGAATTTACACCCGCATCTTTCTCATTTAACTCGCCCCAGGGGGCCTGTAAAAAATGTGGCGGCATGGGATCAGTCACAGAATTTGATCCGGATCTGATTGTGCCAGATAAAATGCTTTCGTTACGGCAGGGTGCCATTTTGCCTTGGAAAAACAGGGATTCCGTTCAATTTATGGAGTTTTTGGATGCCCTGGTTACCCATTATAAAGAAGATATTTATACGCCATTTAAAAAGCTGGCACCTGATTTCCAACAGGTTTTGCTCCATGGATCTAATAAAGAAGAAATTGCCTTTTATATTGAAAGAATGGAAAAAAAAATTATTTATAAAAAAACCTTTGAGGGTGTGATTCCTAACCTGAAAAGGCGGTATAATGAAACTGACTCCACTTATATGAGAGAAGAAATAAAAAAATTTATGAATTTTAAAACCTGTTCTGTATGTAATGGATCAAGGCTCAATAAGGCATCCGGATCTGTCAGGGTCGGGGATAAAACCATCTGGGAGATCACGTCTCTTTCCATACAAAATTGTGTTAAATATATTTCATCCTTACATCTTTTGGATAAAGAAAAAATTATCGCCTCCAGAATTATTAAAGAACTTACGCAACGGCTGGGATTTTTAGAAAACGTTGGTCTTGAGTACCTTACCCTTGCCAGATCGGCTGCAACACTGTCCGGAGGAGAAAGCCAGAGAATCCGCCTTGCCACTCAAATCGGATCTCAGCTGACAGGGGTTCTTTATGTGTTGGATGAGCCCAGTATCGGGCTTCACCAAAAAGACAATGCAAGATTATTGACCACCTTAATGAATCTTCGAAATCTTGGCAATACAGTACTGGTTGTTGAGCATGATGAAGAAACAATTTTGTCCTCTGATCATGTCATTGATATCGGACCTGGCGCAGGAATAAATGGAGGCGAGGTTGTTTTTTCAGGCCCTCCGGAAGAACTTGTCAAAAGTGAAACCTCATTAACCGGTCTTTATCTGTCTGGTAAAAAATGCATTCAAATCCCTGAAAAAAGAAGAAAGGGAAATGGAAAGACCTTAAACATTTATCAGGCAAGTTCAAATAACCTTAAACATATTGATGTCTCTTTCCCCCTGGGGTGTTTTACCTGTGTAACAGGTGTTTCAGGGTCAGGAAAATCAACCCTTGTTTTATCCACCCTTTATCCGATTCTTTCAAACCAGATCAACCATTCCAGAAAAACTGCTGGTACTTATGAAGAAATCAAAGGGCTTGAACATATTGATAAGGTGGTTCATATTGATCAGTCTCCCATTGGAAAAACACCTAGAAGTAATCCAGGTACCTATACCCAGGTATTTAACCCTATCAGGGAATTATTTTCCAATACCCGGGAATCAAAAGCCAGAGGGTACAAGCCAGGCAGATTCAGTTTTAACGTTAAAGGAGGCCGGTGTGAAGCATGTACTGGTGATGGCATTATTAAAATTGAAATGCATTTTCTGCCTGATGTGTATGTTGACTGTGATGTCTGCAAGAGTCAAAGATACAATAGAGAAACCCTGGATATCAGATATAAAGGTAAAAATATCGCCCAGGTCCTGGATATGACCATTAATCAAGCCAATCGTTTTTTTGAAAATATCTCATCCATTAACACCAAACTTGCAACCCTGATAGAAGTCGGACTCGGATATATAAAACTTGGGCAAGCTGCCACTACATTGTCAGGGGGAGAGGCCCAAAGGATAAAACTTGCAAAGGAGCTGTCAAAAAAAGGAACGGGTAAAACCATCTATATACTGGATGAACCCACCACAGGACTTCATTCAGATGATATTAAAAAATTATTATTTGTTTTAAATAAACTGGTTGATTCAAATAACACTGTGGTAGTTATCGAGCACAATCTTGATGTCATCAAATGTGCAGACCACATTATTGACCTTGGACCTGAAGGCGGGGATAAAGGAGGAGAAATCGTTGCTTTGGGAACACCTGAAGATATTGCCCAAAATAAAAAATCCTATACTGGCTATTATCTCAAGAAAACATTAACCAAATAAAATTATGAGCTATTATGATTTTCCAACCCAATAAATCTTATTGGGTAATACAGACGTCTGAATCACAGGGACAGGCACCATCAATTTCACAGGCATATGCAATTCTTGACGCTTTATCAAACAAGGCCTTATGAATCGGTTTAAATGAAAAAGATGCCATATTTTTCTCTATCGTTTCCTTATCCGGTAAATTTTCAAGCCCCGTTGAGATTACCTTTCCTGAATCCCCTTCAAGGATTTCTGCATCCTCGCCATTGGTAATGACAACAACTGGAACCTGGTAAGGTTTGATTATCCTTGATAAAGCCAGGGTGGAAAGTCTTCTGGTGACAAGGGAGCCCGGTGCAAATTTTATCAGGGCAATAGCTTTTCCCTGAAAATTGATCAAAAAATCAATTTTCATAGCAGCCTTTTTCAGCCCTGCAATAACCTCCAGGGTAATATTGCTTTCAATATCTGTTTTTTCAAATTTTCCATCTATTATAAGCTTTTTGGCAATTTTTTGCCGGTATCTTTCATCAAGCGTGTCTGCTAAAACAGAACCCGTCAAAAAATCATTTAGTTTTCCAAGAACCAGATGATGGGGATTTGATTGATTTTTTTTTTATTCATGATGCTTAATGGACATGAATAAATAGAAA
>CAYWGN010000050.1:0-25285 GCA_964457495.1 uncultured Desulfobacula sp. | reverse complement strand
AATCACCCTTCCACTGGAAGGTATAGCAAGTTCGTAAATGCTTTTTGCAAAATAACCTGGATCTGAACGGGTTGGCGTAACTTGGTTAGAAAATATTATTCTTATGGCAAATATCCAATTTTTCCAATCAGGTCTTGACCGGAATAATAGGTTTACATATGATAGCTAAAGCTTTCCGACAATTCTTATTTCAATGGGAGATGACCATGGGTCAGAAAATACTCAACTTTAGCAATCATAAGGCCTATCAAAAGTTAAAATCTCTTTCAAAATCATTTAAAGACAAAAACCATCATTTAAAAAATTTGATTCAAACTAAAAATAGATTTAAAGATTTTTCAATTCAAAAGCATGGATTTTTCTATGATTTTTCAAAACAACGATTAGATAAAACCATTTTAAAAGAATTATTTGAGCTTGCCAGACAAGCAGGAGCAAAAGAAACTTTTTCTCAAATGGTTTCCGGTAAAATTGTCAATACAACGGAAAATAGATCAGCTCTTCACACGGCTGCAAGAGATTTTACCCAGGATCAGATTTTAGTAAATGATATGGATGTAATTTTTGAAATTAATAAGGTGAATAAAGAAATTAAAAATTTTACTGAAAAGATCCACAACAAAAAAATAAAAGGGACTACAGGAAAATCTTTTACCGATGCGGTTGTTATTGGCATTGGCGGCTCTTATCTTGGCTGTGAGTTTGTTTATACTGCATTGAAACATGGTATTGAGCCCCTTATTGATCTTCATTTTTTGCCCAACGTGGATATTGACAATTTTGGACAAGTCATAAAAAACATAAATCCTGAAACCTGCCTTTGGATCATTATTTCAAAATCCTATACCACAATAGAAACCATGGCCAACCTTAACCAGGTGCTCTTGTTTTTAAAGAGTAACAATCTTGATCCTGCAAACCATCTTGTGACAGTGACAGCCAAAGGCAGTCCCGGTGATGACCCCTCAAGTTCAGGCTTAGGTTCTTTTCATATGTTTGATTTTATTGGGGGAAGATACTCAGTGACCTCTGCCGTTGGAGGAGTCCCTTTAAGTCTTGCCTTTGGCTTTGATAATTTTCACCGGTTTTTAAAAGGCTGCCATACAATGGATTTACACGCCTTGAATGCCCCTGAAGAAAACAACATTCCTTTGATAGCAGCTTTAATCAATATCTGGAATTCCAATTTTCTAGATTATCCTGCTCTGGCGATTATCCCCTATTGCACAGCCCTTTCCAATCTTTGCCCCCATGTGCAACAATTATATATGGAAAGTCTTGGCAAAGGGGTCACCTCTGATGGTAAAATTACAAACCATAGGACCGGGGTAATCATTTTTGGTGAACCTGGAACAAATGCCCAGCATTCATTTTTTCAGCTTGCCCATCAGGGCAGCCCCTTTCCCATTGAATTTATTGGTGTGGCAACCCCGGTTTACAAAAAAAACCAGGCAACGTTAAAAGGTGTTTATAATCATCAAGAATTATGGGCTAATATGATTGCCCAGGCCATGGGCCTGGCAAAGGGAAAGAATGATGATAACAATGCAAAATATTTCCCTGGAAACAGGCCGTCTTCCACCATCATCATAAATGACCTGACACCTGAGAGCATTGGAATGCTGCTGGCTTTTTATGAAGCACGGACTGTATACGAGGGATTTATTTTAGGTTTAAACCCTTTTGATCAATTCGGTGTTGAACTGGGGAAAGTGCTTGCCACCGATATCAGGGATCAAATAAAAAGAAAAAATATTGATAAAACTTATGATTTCATATCCCTTGATACTGCAACAAAATTTTATCTTGATATCCTGTTTAAAGGATCATTATAAAAACTTATAAATTACGCTTCCCCATGTAAGGCCGGCCCCAAGACCAGTAAAAAGAACAATATCACCTGATTTGCCGATCAGTCCCTGTTCCATTGCCTCATGAAGGGCAATGGGGATACTTGCTGCTGTGGTATTCCCATATTTTTGAATATTATGAAATATTTTATTATCATCTAATTTTAAAAATTGTCCAAGGGCTTGATTAATTCTCATATTTGCCTGGTGTGGAATAATCAGATCAATTTCATCAAGACTGATTTGCGCTTTTTCAAGGGATTCCTTTATTACCTTAGGCATCATTCTAACCGCTTTTTTAAATATGGCCGGGCCATCCATGACAGGAAAATATCTTGGATCATCAAGGGATAAATCTGCCGGAAATCGACATGGAAGTCTTGAGGCAGGAAGCTCAGTCATTAACGCATGAGCCAAATTGCCATCTGCATGAAGAGCCGAGGACAGCACGCCTGCATCTTTGTTTGTTTCAACGCCTTCTATGCACAAGGCCGCTGCCCCGTCACCAAATATAACAGTAATATCCCGCCCCCTGGTTGTTTTATCAAGGCCGGAGGAATGGACTTCTCCTCCCACCAGAAGAATTTTGTTGGCAAGGCCTGCTTTTATATAAGCATCTGCAGTGGCAAGACCATAAAGAAATCCTGTACACTGCTGGCGAATATCCAACGCAGGAGTGGAGTTAAGACCTAATTTTGCCTGTAGCAGACACCCTGATCCTGGAAACATAATATCCGGACTAAGGGTTGCAAATATTATAAAATCAAGATCCTGTGCCGTCCAGCCAGCATTTTCCAAAGCGATTTTGGAAGCCTCAAAACCTAGGTCGGATGCACCGGTTTCCCCATCGATCCAATATCTTTGCTCAATACCGGTCCTTTGTTTTATCCATTCATCGGAAGTGTCTATCATTTTTTCAAGGTCATGGTTGGTAATAACATTGGGTGGTACAAACATCCCAGTACTTTTTATGATGCTTTTCTTCATTGATCCTTCCTTGTCCATGAATTATCATATTGATAAATTTTCAATCCTGCTATACTATGCACGCCTTATAGTAAAAATTTATGAATTTGGCAAGAACCTTAAATAAATTAACAACTAACATTGAGCTTAACTAATTGTTAACACAGACTATTATACTTATTCTTGGTCTGACCCTGCTTGGTATCGGATCCACCCTACTTGTAGTAGGGGCGGCATCAACAGCCATCATGTTTGCTGTCAGGCCTGTGATTGTCGGCCTGACCATTGTCGCCTTTGCCACTTCTGCACCGGAATTACTGGTCAGCCTTGTTGCGGCAGTTAAAGGATCAGGCGGGATATCCATTGGAAATATACTGGGCAGCAATGTCATCAACATAGCCCTTGTGTTGGGGATCAGTGCGGCTATAAAACCTATTGTGATAAAAAAACAGATCATCACAATTGAAATCCCATACATGTTTTTTGTCTCCTTTATATTCTGGGTACTCTGTCTGGATTCATATATTGGACGTATGGATGGGATTATTTTATTATTTTTATTAATTATTTTTTTAATTTACAGCTTTGCCACTGCAAAAGATAAAAGCAACCATACTCACACTGGCAAGCCATCTTTTTTTAAAATTTCAAAAAATATTTTTTTCATCATCATCGGCATAGTAATGCTTTCTTATGGTGCAAATTTTGTTGTTCAAGAAGCGATCGTCATCGCAGAAAAAATTGGTCTTTCTCAAATATTTATCGGAATTTCCATTGTTGCTTTAGGAACTTCTTTGCCAGAACTGGCCACCTCTGCCGTGGCTGCAGCAAAGGGTGAAAGCGATATTTCAGTCGGCAATGTTATCGGGTCCAACCTGTTTAACATTTGTCTTGTCATGGGGATAGTCGGAGTTTTCAATCCAATGGCCATTGATAAAACGCTTCACTCTTTTCAATTTCCTTTTATGATGTTCATTTGTTTGATTTTGGGACTTATTGCCTATTTTAATGAGGGCATAGGTAAAAGAACCGGTTATTTTTTTATAGGCCTGTTTATCATCTATATATTGATTTCCTATTTTAAAGGGTAAAATATTCATAAATTTTTATTTTTTTCCCTTGCATGGTGAAACTGTTCTATTATATGGAGTAGTAAGTATAAAAACTTTCCTTACTGATTAAATAGGAATATAATGGTTGATTCAAACAAAATTCTGATAGTTGACGATGATGAAGATATCCTTTCAACGTTTTATGAATTTTTTAATTCATTAGGCTATGAAGTAAAAACCGCAGAGGATGGCTTGGAAGCCTTAAAATTATTAAAAGATAAATCCAATTTTTTTGATTGCCTGATTACAGACCTTGTTATGCCGAATATCAGTGGAGTCGGGCTAATTTCCATTGTAAAAAAAGAATACCCAGATCTTAAAATTATTGCCATGACAGGATATGGGGATCAACCAGGCGCTTTGGCTTCAGAAGCAAAAGCTGATTTTGTTTTTTTTAAACCTGTTGAGCTGTTTAAAATTGAGAATAAAGTTTCTGAACTGATTAACCACAAGAACGATAAACAATAGAATTATAATAAAACTATGACTACTACACCTTTAATCGGAGTCAGCAAATCAATCTTAAAAATAAAAGAATTGATCAAGCATGTGGCCAATACCTGCTTAAATGTATTGATAACCGGTGAAACCGGTGTGGGTAAGGAAGTCGTTGCTCAAAATCTTTATGCTGAATCTGCCAGATCTTCACAAAACTTTGTAAAAATTAATTGTGCAGCACTGCCGGAAACACTTCTTGAAAGCGAACTTTACGGTTATGAAAAAGGTGCTTTCACAGGAGCCCATAAAAAACGCCCCGGCAAATTTCAGACAGCAGACAAAGGGGTTTTATTTCTTGATGAAATCGGTGACATGCCCATGGCTTTGCAATCTAAAATGCTCCATGTGCTTCAAAGCGGTGAATTTTCTCCCCTTGGATCTGACCAGGAATATAAAACAGATGTATGGGTGATTGCGGCAACCAACCACAACCTTGAAGAAAGCATGAAAAAAAAAATGTTTAGGGAAGATTTATTTTATCGCCTGAACATTATTAAAATTGATATCCCCCCTTTAAGGAAAAGAAAAGAAGACATCCCTTCTCTTATTGAATATTATTTCAGACTCTATAAATTAGAATATCCGGATAATAAGGGAACCAGACCGGATTCAGACATCCTTGCAAAGTTGTGCAATTATTCATGGCCTGGAAATGTCCGTCAGCTTCAAAATTGCATTAAAAAACAAATGATTTTAAATTCCTGGGAAAAAATATTTGAAGAGCTTACGCAAGAACATCCGGAAATTGCCCCTCCTATCCTAAAGGAGAACCAACAAAATGGAACCCAGGTTTATATCAACCAAGAATTTTCAAATGCTCGCACAAGTATTATTTCTGAATTTGTTGACTTGTCCACAAGTTCAGATAAGTTATTTGAAGATCTTTCCTTAAAAAAAATCAAAAAAATGGCTTCAGACAAGGTAGAAAAAGAAGTCATTGCCTTTGTCTTGGAAAAAGTTGGCTGGAACAGATCCCGCGCTTCAAAAATACTTAAAATCTCTTATAAAACCCTGCTTTACAAGATGAACGAATTTAAGGTTCATCCGCCTGCATAACAGCTATTAATCTTAAACTATTATCCTTTACTTAATCAGTATTTTTAAAAGTATCTACAGATGAATTGCTTAATAACCCGGATGTTAAAAAGGCATATCTTGGGGCTTAAACCAAACCAATAAAAAGAATTGTCAAAAACATTGGTTCAAGGCTTTTTATTCCTTTTGCAATGGAACGCCCCATTTTTTCATGTATTTCCATACAGAGGTTCGACTTTTTTGAATTCGTCGGCCCACCTCTGCTTTATTCCAATTACATTCTTCAAGCAAATCTAAAAGTAATTTTTTTGTTAGTTTCGCTTCTTTACCCAATTCAAAAACACTGGAATGCTCCAAGTCAAAAACCGAATGATCAATTCCTGAAAATCCATTGGGTTCCCTGATTTCCACAGGCAGATCCTTGAGTGTAATCCGGTCTGAATTACAGACAACAAAACCATGTTCAATGGCATTTTCCAACTCCCGGATATTTCCAGGCCAGGTGTGTTCCATCAACTGTTTCATCCCTTGCGTATCAATGCTTTCTATGGATTTGTTCTCCCTTTTATTTCCTTTTTTAATAAAATGACTGACCAGTATCGGAATATCTTCCCGGCGGTTTCTTAAGGGGGGAACATTAATAGGAAAAACCTTTAATCGATAAAAAAGATCTTCTCGAAATTTTCCCTGCTGAGTGAGTGCATAAAGATTTTTATGGGTTGCAGCAATAATTCTGATATCAATTTTTCTTTTTTTTGACTCCCCTACCCTTTCAATTTCTCTTTCCTGAAGAACTCTAAGCAGTTTCACCTGCATATATGGGGTCAATTCCCCAATTTCATCAAGAAAAACAGTTCCCCCATCAGCTTCTTCAAATCTGCCTTTACGATCTCTATGAGCCCCGGTAAAGGCACCTTTCACATGACCAAAGAGTTCACTTTCAAGCAAGGTCTCAGAAAGAGCAGAACAATTTACAGTAATAAGAGGACTTGAAACCTCCTCATTATTATAATGAATAGCCCCGGCAACCAATTCTTTCCCCGTTCCGCTTTCGCCTTGAATAAGCACTGTGGCCTGACTGTTTGCAGCTGCCCCGATGGCATCAAACACATTCTGCATCACAGCACTTTTTCCAATAATATTTCCTAAACGGTAAACTTTTTTAAGCTTCTTTTGAGCTTCTTCAGCAGTTTTCTTGATTTTTTTTAATTCGGTCAGATCTGTAATTGTTTCAACAATTCCTAGAATCTGACCATTGACATCCCGGGCAAGCCTTGCATTTTTTATGACAGCCACATCGTGTCCATCCTTGTGACTTATAAAACATTCTTTAGTTTCTGTTTTTCCATGCTTGATAACACCGCATTTTTTAATATCGGCAGGGCATTTTTTATCAAAACACCGACTGCATTCAATCAGACCGCAGGTGTTGCCGAGAGCCTCCTGTTCAGAATAACCACTGATTTTTTCCATTGACTTGTTCCAGGATGTAATTATACCCTGATCATCTAAAGTGAAAAGACCTTCTGCCATTGTATCAAGAATCTGGTTTAAAAAATCAACATTCCATAATTGATAGGTTTCCATATTTCATCCTTTTATAGTAACGTTTATCAGCAGTTAATGCTCAAAATAAGTAACGTTACCATTCCTGTCAATATCTGAAATTTTTTTTAATATTATTATTGGTCCTCAGGCGTTTTTTTTTGACTTTCTTTTTTGTCTGTCACCTGACAGGCATCTTTCATTCAGGTGGATATCCCCATTTTAGGAAGGACATAAACCTGAACCAGGATATAAATCCCTATGAAGATTAAAACATAAATCATTTCTTTCATGCGTACCTCATGCTTACAAGTTAATTTTATAATTGCCAATATCAAATTTATAACAGCAAGACTTATGCCATCTATATAATCCTATTGCCGATATAATAAATATGATATGGTATTTGTCAAAAAAAGCGTTACATACCGAAACAGTACAATAAAGTAACGTTCCTTTTTTTAGTTAAAATTATCTTTTAATATTAATCATAACTAATTTTTATCAATTTAATTTATATTTTCAATTAGTTAGAATAATTTTTATTATTATGAAAATATCATATGGCATACTTCTTGAGTGTATCAATTTTGATTACTATTATTTTATCAAATCATTTATGGAGATTATTAAAAATGGGTATGGACCAATTTCAAGAAAACATAAAAAATGGTGTCACCCTCGTTGATTTTAATGCGAATTGGTGTGCTCCATGTAAAGCACAGGAACCTATTATCAAAAAACTGACCGATACATATAAGAACCGTGCTTCCATCATTGAAATCAATATTGATGAACACAGAACTTTGGCCACAAAATACATGGTTCAAAGCATTCCTACATTAATTATTTTTAAGGATGGAAAAGAGATTAAAAGATTTGTTGGTCTTCAATCTGAAATCACCATTTCAAAGAGCCTGGATGGTGTGTTATAAAAGGTTAAGCATTATAAAGAAGAGAGGTTTTATATGGGCAAATGTATCAATCATCCTGATCGAGAAACCAGTTATATCTGCATGAAACACAATATTTATCTTTGCGAGGAATGTCTGGAATGCCGTGATCCTGATATCTATTGCAAATTCAGGCCCTCCTGCCCGATTCATTTTATAACAAAAAAAGGATTTGAATCTTCTGATAAAGCCCCGGTTGAAAAAGAATGCACCGTCACTTTTGAACCTGGAGATAAAAAAGTTATTGTCACTGTTGGTACAAATTTATTGGAAGCCTCTCAAAAGGCAGATATTTATATTAATGCCTCATGCAATGGTAAGGGATCATGTGGAAAATGCAGACTTATCATACAATCCGGCAAACTATATTCAGAAAAAACATCCCTGTTAACTGATAAAGAAAAAGAAAAGGGCTATGTACTTGCCTGCCAGTCAAAAATTTTTGAAGATATCATTGTCAGAATTCCCGAAGAGACCATCGAAAAAAAATTGAGAGCAGCCGGAATGGGAGAAGCAGCCACAAAAAAGCTTGCAGGACTTGTGGGGAAAATAGAACCCATTATAGAAAAAATTTCCCTGCAACTGGATTTGCCCACCATGGAGGATACTGTCAGCGATCTTGACAGGCTGAAAAGACAACTCAAAAAAAGTGGATATGATATATCCAAAATGAGCACCAATATCAGGGTGATGAGACAATTGACAGAGGCGGTAAGGGACGAAAACTTCAAGGTTGTGGCCTCCATACTATGGAAAAAATGCTCTTCAGAAATCGTTGATATCAGACCGGCCCATGATCAGAAACCTTCCTTTGGACTGGCCGTGGATCTGGGAACGACATCCATTGTTGTCTATATTGTGGATATGGTGGATGGCGCAATACTAAGTGCAGCATCAGGCCATAACAGCCAGGCAGCGTGTGGTGACGATGTCATCAATCGCATCGTCTGTTCTGAAAAAGATGGTGTAAAAAAACTACAAGCAATGGCACTCTCCACTATCAATAATTTGATAAAACAGGCCCTGGTTTCAATTAATGCAGACCATAAACAGATTGAGAATATTGTTATATCGGGTAATACAACCATGACCCATCTGGTTTTGGGAATTGCAGCAAAATATATTAGAAGAGAGCCGTATATCCCGACTGTTTCTGAATTCCCCATTATTAAAGCCGGTGAAATCGGATTAAAGGCAGCCCATTATGCCGGTGTTTTTGTCATGCCCGGACCTGCCAGCTATGTGGGTGGGGATATTGTGTCTGGTGTGCTGTATACTGGATTTAATAAATTTGAAGATCCCACCCTTTTTATTGATATTGGAACCAATGGAGAAATTGTTGTCGGCAATGATGAATTTCTCATGACCGCAGCCTGTTCTGCCGGCCCTGCCTTTGAAGGTGGAGGCATCAGATGGGGCATGCGTGCAGAAGATGGCGCAATTGAAAAGATCACTCTTGACCTTGAAACTTTTGAACCAGACTATTTAACAGTGGAGAATAAGCCGGCCCGGGGGATTTGCGGATCAGGTATGATCGATCTTTTATCAGAAATGCTTTTAAAGGGAGTGATTGGTCAGGATGGTAAATTTCTCATTGATATGAATCATCCACGATTTATTCTATTTCAGGAAGAACCTGCATTCATCCTTGAATTTGCTAAAAATATTGACTCTGAAGAAAATATTATTTTTACCCAGTCTGATATAAAAAGTTTGATTCTAAGCAAAGCTGCTGTCTATGCTGGATTCACCATTCTCCTTAAACAGATTGGAATGGATTTTTCCAGTATCAGCCAGATGATTATCACGGGCGGGTTTGGACAATTTCTTGATATTGAAAAAGCAATAACCATTGGGTTGCTCCCGGATATTGAAAGAGAAAAATTTAAATACATGGGAAACAGCTCCATAGCAGGGGCTTATATGGCGCTTCTTTCAAATTCCTATCGCCAGCAGGCCATTGCTATTTCCAATTCAATGACCTATCTTGATTTTTCAAGTAATAATGACTTTATGGAAGAATTCACACGAGCCCAGTTTTTACCCCATACCGACACAAATTTATTTCCAACTGTTCACACACTAACCAAAAAGAAAAAAGAGTTTATATAAGGCCCTGCAAACACAACTTTAAAAAATACAAATAAAGCTTTAATCAAGCTGTTAATGAATGCGGTAAGGAATAAAATTATTTCTTACCGCATTTTTTTTAGTCATTTGACCATAATTCTGCTTGACATACTTCCATGACCGCATTATTGTTATGGTCAAATGATCAAAACAAAGGAGACAACATGCCTCGACCCAAAAGACCACGATGTATAATATCACGCCCGATCATCAAAGAATTCAGGCCTGAAGGTGTTGACGAAAAAGGAGAAGTAACGCTCTCCCTGGAAGAGTTTGAGGCCATCCGGCTCATTGATTTTAAAGGACTGGATCAGAGCCAGGCAGCAGAAGTCATGAACGTATCCAGACAAACCTTTGGACGAATCCTTAAAATCGGTCGGTTTAACCTGTCAAACGCTCTTGTAAACGCATACCGTCTCAAAGTCACGGGCGGCTGTTATACGATAAATGGCAACGGACAGGGTTATGGACGTCATGGACATGGAGGCGGACATGGAAGAAGAGGCAATGGAAGCGGCAGGGGTCAAGGAAAAGGCCTCGGCAAAGGCAAAGGAAACTAACTAAAAAGGAGATAATATCATGCCAGGATTTAATCAAAGAGGACCCATGAACGAAGGTCCCATGACAGGTGGAGGAAGAGGCTATTGCACAGGTGCTGTTGATCAAGCCCAGGGATTTGCAGGAAGAGGAAATGCTATGGGAATGGGCAGACAAGGTGGCAGGAGAGGATTTCAGGCACCTGGTTGGGGAAGAGGCGCTGGCCAGTGGGCCGGTACCGCCCCTGCAATGGGTTCTGTCAATCAGGATACACTACAAAATAGTGTGGATAGGCTTGAAACCGAACTTGCAGCATTAAAAAATCAGTTGAAAAATCTATCTGAATCCAGTGAATAATTAAAACTCAGGTTGTTTGGAAAGAAGCTGAATAATAAAAGCAACAAATTATTCAGCTTCTTTGTTTGTAATCCTGGGCTTGTTTAAAAATAATATTTTATGGATAGGACAATCTTGACTGAATTTATTTTTTCACCATATTCGGTTTTGCCTTCCCCTATTAGAAATCCTGTTTTCAGATCCAAAATTAAATTAGTCAAAGGGGAATAGTTGATCTGGGGGGTTATGGATGCACTTTGATCAGTCATGTTATAAATAAAGGTTATTGCCGGAACAAAATATAAAATATCAAAGGAGTCTTTTTGAGAAACTTTTAGATACAGATAATCTCTCATGGCAGCCTGTTGATTATAATATGCTGATAATGTTTTGCTCTTGGAAATAGAAGTCTGGCTTAATGTATTCAAATACTGATCAAACCCTGTTTCAATAAATGTGAGATAATTTTCATATTCCCGGGCTGAATATCCCTGGCCATTACGATAATATTCAAATATATAGGTCGTGTCCTGACTTGAAAGATACCGCAGGCCCAGAAGCAAACTAAATGCCGTGTATTCCTGCTCACTTATATTCCCATATTCATCAATGATATATTGGTGGTAGTCTTTAACCAGAGCTGCATCTCCATGAACTTCAAATGCTGGGGAAAGATTCCTGGAAAAATCCATCCCAAAGCGCTTGTCCATATTATCAGAGATTAAAAACATGAAATCCATATCTGTATCATAGGCAAAAAAATAAAAATTCCCCCCCCAGATGAGTTCATCCTTTAAACTTAGTTCATGGTTGAGTTCCCGGGTAACAGGCATTAAAACAGGGGTTATGGCAATGGTTTTAAGAATACCTTCCATGCTTTTGATATAATCTGCACTTAAGGAGTAATACCCTTCCAGGGTTGCATCAGGATCATCAAGGTCTCTTGGCCTTGAAAAGAATGCAGATGGGCTGAAGGCATAACCTTTTCCCCATTTATGCACTTTTTTACCTGCATTAAAAACCCAGGAAAAAGAAGGCTGAAACGACACATAAGCTTCTTCAGCCTTTCTTTGGGATTCAAAATTTTCATCATCATTATAATAGAAAAGGCTGTTGAATCGGCCATATAATTTAATGGTATCCTTCTGGTACTGGCCTTCAAGAGTTAAATCAAGATCTGTCTGCCAGGCCATCTCCTTAGTTTTCTTATCCAGATATTTCTGTTTAAATAAAAGCGCATCCCCATCAAGAATTCTGATGGTTTCTTTTGTTTCAATATTTGCATTTATGGAATATGATTTTTTTTCAACTTCCTCAATCTTAAAGCCAAGATCCAGATCAGTTAATATGTCATCACTGGTTTGTGAAAACGCACTTCCATATAAAAATAATGTCATAACCCAAATGGTCAGAATGACAAAAATCTTTTTCATTATTACCGCAAACCATCAATTTTATTCATATAGTTCAAACTGAATATTTCACTGGCAAGCTCTCGTTTTTTTACATTTGCAAAAACAATATAGGATTTATATCCCTTATATAAAGGACTGTCTGTTTCAATGATTTCCGGACGAATGATACCATTACCAAAATTCTTGATATTTTTAAAATATAAATTTTTTATAAGCATTCCAGATGCTGCATAGGCCTCAATCTTATATGGAAGTATTTTTTCAGAATCAATGAACATGGTAAGGGTTTCATAGGCTATATTTTTAAATTTCGCCCTTAAATAAAGCGTGTATCCTTTATCTGTTGTTTCTATTTTTTCACAATTGTATTCACTATTGTAGTCCACCCGCATGATATCAGAGTTATTAAAAACACCCCCTGTAACAGATTGAAGACTTGTTATTCTAATGGGTTTTCCTACATTGGGGATATACAGCCACATGTTTTCTCCAATTCGCAGGGTACTCCTTCCCTTTTCACTGGCAGGAGATAAAAAAACCGATGCGATCTTTTCTTTACCTTTTTTCACTGAAAACATGACAAACTCTTTTTTTGTGCCATCCGGCTCTATATTTATCATTTTCCTGTACATTTCAAAACTTTCAGGATTCAGATTACCATCCACCTGTTTTAAGATTTCATTTCCATCCAGAGCAAAGGCCGTCATTGACGAAAACAGACAAAGCCAAGTGATGATGATTATTTTTTTCATTTTTTTCACCTATATTAAATGATCTATTAACTTAAACATGCCCTAGTGCATCAACCGGTTCCATTCTTGAGGCTTTATAAGCCGGCTGAAAACTTGCAAAAACAGAAATAAGCAGGACAATTCCTGATACCCACAAAAGCTCTGTTATATTCACAGTGGGGGCCAGTAGCAAATTATCCTGGCGACCAAAAGCAAAACTGATTTTATAAATATTTAAAATAAATATGCCGGACAAACCAATGATATTACCGATAATTGCACTGATAAGCCCTAATAAAAGTCCTTCTGCCAGAAAAAGGCTCATGATTCTTGAAGGAGAAGTCCCGATTGCGGACATGGTTCCGATTTCCCTGACACGCTCGTAAACAGACATCATCATAACGTTGAGAATACTTATGAGTACAATGGCAATCATAATAATTTTCATTGTAATAGTCATAAAATCTATCATTTTAGCAATGTTTGAAAATGGAGAAAGCTGATCCCATGTGTGAATTTCAAATTCAGGCATTCCTTTTTTGTTTATAAAACCTGCCAATTTTAAAGATAGATCTGTATATAGTTTTCCAAGTTTGTCAAAATCATGTAATCGAACAGCCACCTCAATCATTTCAGGGCTATCCATCCGCAAAAGTTCCTGAGCATCTTTTATATGCATATACCCTTCTTTTCCCTGGGGACCTAAGATACTCTCAATAATACCGGCAACCATAAAATTCAAGCCATTCACGCTGCCGTCCCTGTTGTTTGCAACCAATACGATGGGATCTCCAATTTTAAGATTCATTCCCCTGGCAAGTTTGTCCGGAATAATCACCTCCCCTGGATTTAACAATACTCCAGGTTCTCTTTTTTCATCAAAGGTCATACGGCTTCCCACATCAGGACATACAAGCACCTCTTTTTCAGGACTTATGGCATTCAAACGGATATTGGTAGTATCAATAAAATTGCTCAGCATGGCATTGAGTTTAATCCTGGGGGCCCAGGCTGATATTTGGGTATTGCTTGAAAGCAATTCTTCAATTTTCTTATATCGCTTTGTATCCAGAGTCAGATTTAAAGGCATGGTATCGATTGAAGACACATAACCTTTTTTATGAATCTGCATTTGTGACAGGCTTGAATCCGTGATCTGCCCTATCATCATGGTTTTAAAAGAACCAGCCAAGCCGGAAAAAAGGATGACCAGGACAATGCCAAGGGTGATTAAAAAAGAGGTCAGAATGGTTCTTCGTTTGTATCTCAAAAGATTACGAAGCGCAATTTTAAATATTCGAGTCATTTTACTTCTCCTTTTTCTTATGAAAGTTTCCCGTCAACAAGGGTATATGTGATTTCTGCCTCTTCCATAATTCTGGGATCATGGGTGGAAAATATAAAGGTGGTGCCAAACTTGTCTTTCATCTCCCTCATCAGACGAATCACATTAATGGAAGATGTCTTGTCAAGATTTGCAGTGGGTTCATCCGCCATTACCAGCTTGGGTTGAGTGACAAGAGCTCTTGCCACAGCTATCCTTTGCTTTTGTCCTCCGGACAATTGATCGGGAAATTTATCTTTCTGATTCAACATACCCACGGAATCAAGGACATTGAGAATCATTTCTTTTCTTTTAGCAGCAGGCTCGTTCTTAACCATGACAAGGGGGTATTCAATGTTCTCATAAGCCGTCAGTACCGGAAAAAGATTAAAGGACTGGAAAATGAACCCGACGACATCGCCCCGAAAGGCAGCTCTCTTTTGCCGGTTAAAACTGTCAACCTGTTTGCCGTCAACAAGAATCTTTCCGGAAGATGGCTTATCAAGACAGCCTATCATATTTAACATGGTAGTCTTTCCACTTCCTGAAGGGCCGACAAAAGAGACAAATGCTGATTTTTCTATGGACAGGTTAATATTGCTTAACGCTGCAATCTCAATTTCACCTGTCTGGTATATTTTTGAAACATTTTCGATTTGAACCAGAGCCATAATCATCTCCTTTAAACTGTATTTTTATATACGATATGTTAAAAAAGAATTATCTTTAACATAGTTATCAAAAAAATAATCTCAGTTTTTTTTCAAAATGCGCTCTATTTTTTCAAAGCAGGAAAATTAAGCTTTTGAATAAAAACATCCTGAAAATCCTGATTGCAGGCAAGATCCACAACGATAACCTTGCTTGCCATCTGTATGGCTTTTTCAAGAAATATTTTATCACAAAGAACCATAACTGCTCCGGCTCCGGCTGAGTTTCCCGGGACTTCTATTCTTGCAAGATCCATGGCAGGAATCATTCCTAAAGTCATCATATCATCTTTATCAAGAAATGTTCCAAAGGCTCCTGCAATGATAATTTTTTCAGGCTTTTTTATTCCTGCTTCCTTTAGAAGAAATTCAATCCCTGTGATCAATGCTGACTTGCCAAGCTGGACAGAACGGATATCCATCTGACTGATGAAGACGGCAGCACCATTTGCAGAAGAATTTTTTGGCACAAGAATATATTGTTTCTCTTTTGAAAACTCTTTTTTAAACGCTCCATCAGGCGATATGATTGACCTTTGGCAGAACTGGGCCACAGCACTTATAACACCGGTTCCACAAATTCCTGATGGCTTAAGTTTGGAAGACTTTAAAGGGTTGATAAATGTGTATTCAGATAAATCGTCGGGGTTTTTTATTTGAACCTTATTAATAGCACCGGGAATTGCCTGCATCCCACAGGAAAGGGAAGCGCCTTCAAAGGCAGGGCCAGTTGCACATGAAGTTGCAAAAAATTTGTCTTTTCCCTTCAGCATCAATTCCCCATTAGTTCCCAGATCCACAAGAAGGGTTCCTTCAGGCTGATTTTCAAGATCAACGGCCAGGGCTGCTCCCAGGATATCCCCCCCTATAAAACCTGATACCTGGGGCAAAAATTGAATTGAAAAATCATTTATTTTAAATCCCAAATTATTTGAAGAAATATTTCTTGCTTCATAAAATGCCGGGTTATAAGGGAAAACTCCAATGGATTTAGGATCCACACCAGCCAATATATGGATCATGGTTGGATTTCCCACGGTCACCATTTGAGAAATCATCTCCTCTTTAAAATCAAGAGCGGCTAAAAGTTCTTTGATCCCCCACTCTATGGCCCTGACAACTAATTGTTGCAGATATTCAAGGCTTTCCTCCTCCTGGCCGATGGCCCCGATACGACTCATGACATCATCTCCATAAAGGGCCTGGGGATTTTTTACGGCCAATGAAGAAAGCACCTTACCCTTGGCAATGTTGCAAAGATAAATGGCAATGGTTGTTGTACCAAGGTCCGTAGCTATACCATAGACATCATCTCCAACAACATCTTTAAACCGGTTCGTGAATACTGCAGGAAGTGATGCTGGTGCTTTGCTGATAATATGGGATGACAGCATGGAGAGTTCTGGTATCTCAATGGAAATATCTTCTGAAATAATAAAATTACAAGCCTCTTTAAATTCAGGGTCACCCTTTTCCGGAATAATTTTGACCTGACATTTTTTACAGACACCTTTACCGCCGCAATCAGATCTTAAAAAAATGCTCTGATCCATGAGCGCTTCCATTAGACTTCTTCCTGGTTTTGCTTCAATCTTTCTTCCATGTGGCAAAAGATTAATTTGAAATTTATTATCTGACATTTGCATTCCTTAATTAGTTGTTTAATTTTATTTTATTAGAATTTAATAAAATAAATTATCATTTAACATTATTTATTTATTGACCTTATTTATTTATTGACCTTATTTATTTATTGACCTTTCATTGCATGAAGCATACCATAATTTATCAAATTAGATAATCCTGAGTTGATAATCATAATTATTTGAAAAATTAACGCCTTTCAGCACTCATTCATTAATTTGATCGCACCCAATTCAACTGCTTCAACAACAAATAGTTTTTTGCGGGCTTGTGAGAAAGATCGACCTTTTTAACCCCGAGTCTGTACTATGGAATAAAAAAAATATCAATTTTTTTCTTGACAACCTGCCTTTGAGCGTTCTAATGGATACATTAAGAAATACATTCATTTAAATACTATAGGAAATTTACATAATTAATATGCCAAATGAGAATCTTGAAGATACGGCATACCGATTAATTGTCCGTATGATTGTACAAAATCATTTAAAGCCTGGCGATTATCTATTGGAAACTAAGCTATCCAAAGACCTTAAATTAAGCCGCACGCCTGTGAGGCACGCGCTGGGAAAACTTGTCACTGAAGGCTTTCTTGAAAAAAAACCTAAAAAAGGATGTGTTATCCCCGTTCCTTCATCTGATGATGCTAAAATGGTTTGCGATGCGCGTTGTTTGATTGAAGGGGAAGCCGCAGCCTTGGCAGCACTTAATGCATCAAAAGCTGATATAAACTACTTTCGTGATTTATTACAAAAGGAAATTATTGCTGCTAAAACCCACGACAGAGATTCGTACTCATTAATCAATGAACAATTCCACTTTGGGATTGCAAAAGCCTGCGGTAATTCATATGTCGAACAGTACTGCCGGAATGTTTTTTGGCGATCAAATTTATATATTTTTTTCTTTGATAATTTTTACTTTCAAGGAAACAAGCATCTAGTAGAGAAACAAGGCATTCCGGACCAGCATGCAATGATCATAAATGCTATCGAAGATAAAGATTCGGAATTGGCAAGGTCAACCATGAAAGCACATATCAAATACCAATTTCGTAAACTTTTACCTTTAGATTAAAGAGAGATCGGGTTTTAATGTACAATAGGAATCAAAAGTTTTTTTAGCGATTTTAATGTATACATTGAAAAACTCATAATAAAATTAAGGAAAATAAAATATGCCAATCAGAAGAATAACTGATAGAAGCTCTGATAATTTTAAATTTGAACGGTTATCAGCTGAACAAAAAAAGGAAATTCATAATGCAAGCCTTAGAATACTTGAAGTGACTGGAGTTGAACTCCATGATGAAGAAGCCGTTACTTTGCTGGAAGAAGCAGGAGCTTTTGTCTCAAAGAATAATCGTGTACGAATCCCATCCGGATTGGTTGAAAAAGCTTTGAACACAGTTCCTAAACGGTTGACAATGTATAATCGGCACGGCAAACCAGCTCTTCAGCTGGCAGACTACAGTACATGTAATTATGGCACTGGTTCAGATTGTCTCCATATTATTGACCACCGCACAAGCGAAAGACGTCTTGCAATATTAAAAGATGTCGAGGAAGGGATGAAGTTGTTAGATTCCCTGCCTCATATGGACTTTGCGATGTCAATGTTTTTGCCCTCAGATGTGGAGGATAGAAGTTATTGCCAGCACCAGATGGAAGTAATGCTCAACAATACTACTAAACCGATAATATATGTCACTCCGGATTTTGAAGGCTGTGTGGACTGTGTTGAAATGGCAGAAGCAGTAGTTGGCGGTGCTGATGCACTCCGTCAAAAACCATTGGCCGCCTGTTACATAAATGTTACGTCAGCTTTAAACCATAACCAGGAAGCACTGCAAAAACTTCTTTACCTGGCCGGTAAGGGATTGCCTTATACTTACGTTCCAGTAACGACCGGTGGCATGAACGCGCCTATTACCCCAGCAGGGGTCATAGCTCTGAACAACGCAGGTATGCTTACAGGTCTCATTTTATCACAATTGAAACGTGAAGGTTCACCATTTATTGCTCCAGGGATGGGGGTTGGTGCACTGGACATGAAATGTGGTACCTATGGATATACTGACCCAGATTTCAGAGGACTTTCAATCGCCATGGGTCATTTCTATAATTTACCTACATTTGGTATCGGCGGCATGAGCGATTCTCATCTCTTTGACCAGGAATCTTCGGCGAGCACGGCAATGTCACTTTTTTACGAAACCCTTCACGGCGCCAACCTTATCCATGATATCGGATTTCTGGACCAGGGCATGACGGGTTCTTTTGTCCAGGTTATGCTCTGCAATGAAATTCTCAGGTATCTGGAATATTATATGGCTCCAATTGAAATCAGCGACGAAACCCTTGCTTTAGACCTTATTAATGAGCTGGCGCATGAAGGAAAATTTCTAACCCATGAACACACCATGACAAATTTTCGTAAAATATGGACTCCAGATCTTTTTTTAAGAAATAATTATGCCTCTTGGGAAAAAGCAGGGAGCAAGGACTTTACAAAACGAGCTACCAGTCGACTCGAAAAAATATTAACCGAGCACAAACCAGAGCCCCTGCCTGAGGATATAGCCAAAGCTGTTAATGCCATAGTTCAGAGAACAAAAAATAAATAACTTAAAGTTGTGTTTGCCACGAGCGCCTTTCGATGGTTCGCGGTTTTAAAACCACTTTGACCAATTCATACACCAACCTCTGGTTTTGCCGGAGGTTGGTGACCTTAATCTCTGACCGTATTCATTATTAAGGAATAAAAAAAATTGTATCAATTTTTTTCTTGACATCCTGTCTTTGAATGTTCTAATGGATACATTAAGAAATACATTTAATGAACTAACCCGCTGCGAGCAGGTGGGGTATCAACCTATCTATTTTTTTTATATGGAACGCAACAAGCTGTGGATAATTTACCCCAAAAGCTATTAAAATAGAAAGGCTTGGATCTGTTACTCATAAAAAATGATGAAAAGAGGAAACGAATGAAAATTATTGTTCTTGGGGGATGTGGCGTTCAGGGAAGAACCGCTTTGTACGATCTGGCATCAGATGCAGATGTTTCTGAAATTATCTGCGCAGATATCCGCTTTGATGAATTGTCAAAGATTAAAAACTTCACTGATATGAAAAAAATTACCACTGCAAAAATTGATGCCCAAAATAAATCAGATTTGTTGAAGCTGTACAAAAAAGTGGATGTGGTTATTGATCTTCTGCCAAAAGAATTCAAAAGCCATGTCAATGAGGTGGCACTGGAAGCAAAGGTTCATGTGGTGAATACCAATTATATGTATGACACCCAGGATTTGGACAAAAAGGCAAAAGAGGCCGGGATCACCATCATGCCCGAGTGCGGTCTGGACCCTGGAATAGATCTTGTGATTTACAGGGATGCACAAAGTCGATTTGACAGCCTGTCAGTAATCAATTCCTATTGTGGTGGATTTCCGGAAAAAAAGGCCTGCACCAATCCCATGAACTACAAATTGTCCTGGATCTGGCGGGGGGTTTTAAGTTCTACCATGCGGGACGGCAGGATCATCAAGGATCGGCAGATCATTGAAATCCCCGGTGCCCGGCAACATGATGAATCTTTCATTCATGAGATCGAGTTTCCAGACCTTGGTACCCTGGAGGCTATTCCCAACGGAGATGCGGTTTTTTTCGTCGATCGTATGGGTCTGACCAAGACAATTATTAATACAGGCAGGTATTCCCTTCGATGGCCTGGATGGAGTGCTTTCTGGCGGCCCCTCAAGGAACTGGGATTTTTGAGTGAGACCCCGGTACAAGGCCTTGATGGCAAAGTGTCTCCAATGGATTTCATGGAAAAACATTTAGGACCTCAATTGGCTTACCAGGATGATGAAAAAGATCTTGTCACTATGATCAATATTTTTGAAGGCAAAAAAGACGATAAAAAAATGCGGTTTACCTCCAGCATGCTCATTGAACGGGATCTTGAAACAGGAATCACGGCTATGAGCAAGGGAGTTGCCTATACAGCCTGTATTGTGGCAAAAATGATTGTAAAAGGCGAGATAAAAGAAAAAGGAGTATTATCCCCCATCACCCATATCCCGGTGGCACCTTTTATGGAACGTCTGAAAAAAAGGGGAATTGTAATATCGGAAAAAATGGAGGAACTGGCAGGCTGAAAAAAGGATTAACTGCCTGGAAACTGAAATATACAAAATTGTACCATATTGTACCATAAGAGACTGCGGTTTTCACCGTTTAACAAACAACCTAAACCCGTAAAAAGGAGAAAAACATGATTCAAAAAAAATTAGTTTCAATTGTCCTTGCAGTTTTAGTTACACTGTTCTTAACCGGTATAAGTTTTTCCGGTACTTTGAGTGAAATTGTTAAACGAGGAGAACTTCGTGTGGCAGTACAATCTGGTGCCGCACCCTATGCCTTTGTTGACAAGAACGGAGATCATACAGGCTCCATGGTTGATTTCACCAAAGGAATGGCTGACAGCATGGGTGTCAAGATTAAAATTCTTGACTTTGACTGGGATGGTCTGATTCCTGCTCTTTTATCTGGAAAAGCCGATATCCTGGCAGCTGACATGACCCCTACTTTAAAACGAGCCCTTAAAATTTCCTTTGCAGATCCCTGGATGTATGTTCAGACCTGTGTTTTTACTAAAACAGGTGCCAGCTATCAGAGCCTTGAAGATGTGAATAAACCAGAGATCACAGTGGGAGTTCTTCTGGGATCCACCGGCGAAACCATTGCAAAACAATATCTGCCCAATGCCAAAATCAAATCTTATAAAGGCGGCGGCAGGATGATTATCCAGGCCATGATTGCAGGCCATGTGGATGCAGGTGTCAATGATGACCTGGCAGTTCTAACTGCACTTCCTGATTTTCCACCCAACTCCATCCGCCTTTTGGACAAACGTCTGGGAGGTAAAGCCCCCCTTTCCTTTGCAGTCCTTCATGAATCTATAAACCTGTGGCAGTGGATCAACCTCTATTTTGAAACCATCCGGTCCAATGGCGCCTATGATAAAAATATTGCCTATTGGATGGAAGGCATAGAGTGGAAAAAAGACCATTAACAGAATCGTCTCCATAAGATGTAAATAAAATCAAATCCGGTGTGCACCTGCAACTTCCCTTTGGGGGTGTACACCACCAAAAAAATTGGATGGCGCTATGCTGGTTGATTTTAATTTCAGAATCATATTTGAGTATCTGCCCCTGTTTTTAAACGGGCTGAAATCCACATTTTTGATTTCCATAATTTCCATTGCCCTTGCCCTTGTAACCGGAATCATTGCCTGTGCATGCAGAATTTCAGATATTAAAACCCTTCGGTATCCTGCCATAGCCTATATTGAGATTATCCGGTCCACTCCCCTTCTGGTTCAGATCTATTTTCTCTATTTCGGGCTTCCTACTCTGGGCTTAAGAGTCCCCGAGATCCAGACCGGAATCATAGCTTTGATGCTCAATTCAGGAGCTTATATTGCAGAAATCATCCGGGCAGGCATTACCTCTGTGGACCAGGGCCAACTTGAGGCCGGGACTGCCTCAGGCCTTAACTATTTTCAGAGAATGCGGTTTATCATTCTTCCCCAGGCACTGGGGGTCACCATTCCTCCGCTGCTGGGTCAGAACATTGTCCTGGTAAAGGACTCAGCCCTGCTCTCCCTGATATCGGTCATGGAATTGACCCGGTGCGGTCAGACCATGACATCGGAACGTTTCATGCCTGCAGAAGCCTTTTTTACCGTGGCATTCTTCTACATGTGCATTTATTTCTGCCTCAAGGCATTGGCAGACTGGTCCCAGCGAAAACTGATCTTCAGGGAGGCCTATTAATTATGATGGGATTTTATTTCAGCCGACTTGTGGAGATTTACCCCTTTTTTCTCAAAGGCCTGTGGATGACCAGCAAGATTGCCTTTATCAGCCTTGTGACCTGTACCCTGCTCGGGTTTATCCTGGGCATTTTCAGATCCAGCAATAATATTATTTTAAAACGCATTGTAGGGGTCTATGTCGCTTTTGTAAGAGGCACCCCCTTTGTGGTCCAGATTTTTATCGTCTTTTTTATCCTGCCGGAATGGGGGATTCAATTGGATGCTTTCCCTGCCGCTCTTTTGGCCATGGCCATCATGGGCTCAGCCTTTATCTGCGAAATTGTGGCTGGTGGAATTGATTCTATCTCCAGAGGCCAGTGGGAGGCAGCAGCCTCTTCCGGGCTTACCCTGATTCAGCAGCTTCGCCTGGTTATCGTACCCCAGGCCATGAAAGTAATTTTACCCCCTCTGGTGGGCCAATATGTTTTGTTGATTAAAGACACTTCTGTGGTATCTGTGATTGGTGTAATGGAACTGACCCGGGTGGGATGGGTTACTGTGGTTCGTATTCCCGAAGGGCTTATGGTGTTTTCACTGGTCGGGGCTCTCTATTTTTCAATCTCATATCCCCTTATCCTTCTATCCAATTACCTGGAACGGAAAATGGCAGTTCAATAAAAAAAGGACCAAAGTTAAACATGATAGAATTTAAAAATGTGAACAAATGGTTTGGCAAGCTCCATGTGTTAAATAATATCAACTTGAAAATACCAAAGGGCGAGGTGCTGGTAATATGCGGCCCAAGCGGCTCCGGCAAATCCACCTTGATCAGATGCATCAATCGGCTTGAAAAAATCCAGAAAGGCGAGATTATTGTCAACAATACCCCTGTGCATGATAAATTATCCAACCTGACCAAACTGAGGGCACAGATCGGATTTGTGTTCCAGCAATTCCATTTGTATCCCCACATGACGGTATTGCAGAACGTTATGCTGGCACCGGTGAATGTGAAACAACTTGACAAAAAAGAGGCCGAAAAAATTGCCCGGGAAAAACTGGAACAGGTAGGACTGACCGAAAAATCAGGTGCCCACCCAGCCCAATTATCTGGAGGCCAGCAGCAGCGGGTGGCCATTGCCAGGGGGCTTGCCATGTCCCCGGAAATCATGCTTTTTGACGAGCCTACTTCTGCCCTTGATCCGGAGATGATTGGAGAGGTTCTGGATGTAATGGTTAACCTGGTGTCCGAGGGCATGACCATGTGTGTGGTCACCCATGAAATGGGGTTTGCTAAAAAAGTAGCCCACAGGGTATTGTTCATGGATGATGGGAAGATTGTTGAAACTGGGACCCCGGTTGATTTTTTTGACAATCCTAAAACCGACCGGGCTGCAGAATTTATCAGTAAAATTCTGACCCATTAAAATAAAAAGGAAGCCTTTATGAAATTAGACAGCCTGCCCAGATTTCATCTGGCTGAGTTTCCAACACCAATTCAATATCTTGATAATCTTACAAAAAAATATAAAGGGCCTGCGATCTACATGAAGCGGGATGATCTTACCTCCCTGGGCATGGGGGGCAATAAAACTAGGAAACTGGAATTTCTCATTGGAGAAGCCCTGGAACAAAAGAAAGACACTCTGGTCACTGCCGGCGGCATACAGTCCAACCATTGCCGTTTGACTGCTGCTGCAGCAAGAAAGGCCGGTCTTGACTGCCATCTGGTGTTAAACGGTACTGAGCCTGAAGTTCCCAATGGTAATCTTTTGCTGGATAAAATTTTTGGCGCCACAATTCATTTTTGCGACAGAAAAGACAGGGATGAAAGACTTTTTCAGGTGGCAGACCAATTGGCTACAGCCGGCAAGAAGCCCTATGTTATTCCTGTGGGCGGTTCAAATGAGATCGGTTCCGTTGGCTATGTTAATGCCATGTTGGAACTTAGACTTCAGTTAAATGATATGAAATTCACACCAGATGCCATTGTATTTGCAACCAGTTCCGGAGGCACCCAGGCAGGATTGGCTTTTGGAGCAAAAATAATCGGATTCAACGGCGAGATACTGGGAATAAGCATTGATCAGATTAAGACGGGTTATGATCCTTTTCCTCCCGTCCTGACAAAGGTTGCCAATGCCACTGCTGAAAGAATCGATTCTGACATAAGGATGACAGAATCTGATTTTTCTTTAAATTGTGACTACCTGGGGGCTGGATATGCCATGCCAGGGGATCTGGAATTCAATGCTATAAAAGATCTCGCACATCATGAAGGAATCCTTTTGGGACCAGTGTACACGGCCCGGGCCATGGGCGGTTTTATAGACCTTATTCAAAAAGGCTATTTCACAAAAGATCAGACAGTGCTCTTCTGGCATACCGGCGGCACACCTGAGTTATTTGCCTGGGCAGATCAGTGCAGTGAAAAAATATAATTCTTATACAACATAATCTTTGGCTTACCTCTTCTTTTGTAAAAAATTAAACGAATAAACTTATTCAGCCTGATAAGGAAGCATTCATTGCTCTTACAACCACAAAAATGCTATTCGGTAAATATAAGGGGTTGCGGTTAGTTGATCTTCCAGAACGATATTTGGTTTGGTTTTCACAGAAAGGATTTTCAGAAGGTAAACTTGGATAGATGTTACAGGCTGTTTATGA
>CAYWGN010000049.1:0-25450 GCA_964457495.1 uncultured Desulfobacula sp. | reverse complement strand
AAAACTTTTTAAACAAAATTATATCAGCGGATTTTAAGGAGATTTTAAATGGCAAGTAGTGATCCAATTGCAGACATGCTGACAATCATAAGAAATGGTGGTAAAGCAGGGTTTGTTAAGGTGGATATCCCCGGATCAACAATTAAGTTGGCAATGGTGCGGGTGCTTAAAGAACAAGGATATATCAAGGACTTTAAATTTCTTGAGAATGAGACACAAGGAAGTATTCGTGTCTACATAAAATATGTATCTGAGGGAAAATCCACAATTTTTGGTATTGAAAGAGTGAGCAAACCATCTTGCAGGGTTTACTATAAATCAAAACAACTAAAGCCGGTTTTAAATGGCCTGGGCATATCTATTGTCTCAACATCCAAAGGATTGATGACAGATAAACAGGCTAAAGAAGCAAATGTCGGTGGTGAAATTCTTTGTAACGTATGGTAGTACAGGAGTAATATATGTCTAGAATAGGAAAAAAGCCGATACAGCTTCCAGATAAGGTCCAAGTTGCTCTAAATGGTGATATGATTTCAGTCAAAGGACCTAAAGGGCATCTTGAACGACAACTGCATCCGGCTGTCGAAATAAGTATAAATGATGATATTGTAACTGTTAAAACAGATGCAGGCGACAAGAAAAAGGTGGCTTTGCAAGGGTTATTCAGATCCCTGATTTTTAATATGGTGACCGGCGTTACTACCGGATATGAGAAAAAACTTCAACTTTCCGGTATTGGTTATCGTGCAGAAATAAAAGGAAACAGTCTTATACTCAATGTTGGATATTCCAACCCGGTTGAATTTACACTTCCCGAGGGGATTTCTGTCAATGTTGAAAATAATACCCAGATTATTTTATCAGGAATCAATAAGGAAACGCTCGGCCAGGCAGCGGCAAACATAAGAGATATTAGACCGCCTGAGCCTTATAAAGGCAAAGGCATTATGTATGCAGATGAAAGAATTATGAGAAAAGCTGGTAAGACTGCAGGCAAGGACTAAAAGGCGGGGATATAAGGATTATGGGAAATACAGCACCAAGGCTTAAAGCAAGGCTTAAAAGAAAAAAAAGAGTTAGAAAAAATATTTTTGGTAATCAGGATCGTCCACGGTTAAGTGTGTTCAGAAGTTCAAAGCATATATACGCCCAGATTGTTGATGATATCAGCGGCAGCACACTTGTATCTGCATCTACCATTGATAATGAGTATAAGGAGCATAAGGTAGAGGGCAAAAAGGTTGACATTGCAAAAGCAGTTGGAAACCTTGTCGGCAAGAGAGCTCTTGATAAAGGAATTAAAAAAGTAGTCCTGGACAGGAACGGATTTTTATATCATGGGCGCATAAAAGCGCTTTCAGACGGAGCCCGTGAAGCCGGTTTGAATTTCTAATTAAGGAGGAACACCATTGGCAAGACAGCAGATGGAAGATAGTGGATTAATTGATAAGGTTGTCAGGATCAACCGTGTTGCAAAAGTTGTAAAAGGCGGTAGAAATTTCAGATTTAGTGCACTTGTCGTTGTTGGTGACGGTGAAGGCAGTGTTGGTTACGGCTTGGGAAAGGCAACAGAAGTACCTGAAGCAATTAAAAAAGGCCTGGAAAAGGCAAAAAGAAATATGGTTAAAATTTCTTTACTCGATGGAACGGTTCCTTTTGAAGTAGTTGGAAAAGCTGGCGCTGGACAAGTATTGTTGAAACCTGCTTCTCCTGGTACCGGCCTTATTGCAGGTGGCGGAATCCGTGCAGTCCTTGAGGCAGTGGGAGTAACCGATATCCTGACAAAATGTATTGGAACACATAACACCCAAAATATTGTCCGAGCAACGATGGCAGGCCTTCAATCGCTTTGTACAAAAGAAGAAGTAGCAAAACGTCGTGGTCTTAGACCTGAAGATATATAAGAGGTTGTACAAATGACTGGTAGAATAAGAATTACACAAATTAAAAGCACAATAGGAAGATCTGCTAAACATGGTCGGATTATTCGTTCTCTCGGATTGAGAAAAATGAATTATATGGTTGAGCATAATGCTGACCCGGTTATCCTGGGACAGGTTAAAAAAGTGTCTCATCTCGTTAAAGTAGAGGAGGTGTAATATGCAGCTTCATGATTTAGCACCTGCACCCGGGTCCAGAAAAAAAAGAAAAAAAGTAGGCCGGGGCCCAGGCTCTGGTATGGGTAAAACTTCCACCAGAGGGCACAAAGGTCTGAAAGCAAGATCAGGCGGCAGTGTACGACCAGGATTTGAAGGTGGTCAGATGCCGATTTATAGAAGACTTCCTAAAAGGGGTTTCTTTAATATATTTAAAACAAATAATGCTGTTTTAAATGTAATAGATCTGGATAGATTTGAAGATGGCGCAACGATTGATATTGATGCTTTAAGAGAAGTCGGCATGGTAAAAGGCCGCCGTGATGGCGTTAAAATTCTTGGCATGGGTGAAATAACCAAGAAATTTTTTTTGAAAAATATTATTGTTTCCAAGACTGCCAAAGAAAAAATTGAATCCACCGGCGGAAGTATTGAATAACTATATAATAGAATTGATGTAAGGGACCTATAGATGATCCAGAACAGCTACCAAAATTTATTTAAACTTCCTGAGCTTAAAAGAAAGATTTTCATTACACTAGCATTGCTGTTTGTTTACCGTGTCGGGATTCATGTCCCAACACCAGGGGTTGACGGCGCAGCACTTTCCTCTTTTTTTGCTGCAGCTGAAGGAACTTTATTTTCCATGTTCAATATGTTCTCAGGTGGTGCATTGGAAAGATTTTCCATATTCGCATTAGGAATCATGCCTTATATCAGTTCTTCCATTATTTTAGAACTGATGACGGTAGTTGTACCGCACCTTGCACAGCTTAAGAAAGAGGGTGACGCAGGTCGTAAAAGGAAAACCCAATATACTCGATATGGGACGGTTATTCTGAGTATTATCCAGGGGTTGGGTATCAGTGTGGGACTAGAATCCATGACATCCCCTGCTGGTGTTGCGATTGTTCCATATCCAGGGTGGGGATTCAGATTGGTCACCATCATAACTCTTACAGCTGGTACGTCCTTTATCATGTGGCTGGGAGAGCAAATTACGGAAAGAGGAATCGGAAACGGTATCTCCCTGATTATTTTTGGTGGTATTGTTGCACAGATGCCATCTGCAATGGGTAATACCGTACGGCTGATGACAACTGGAGAATTGGGGATTTTTGCAATTCTTATCCTCATTGTTCTCATGGTTGCTGTGATCGCTGCAATTATCTATATGGAGCAGGCACAGCGAAGGATACCGGTGCATTATGCAAAACGAGTTGTTGGTCGAAAAATGTATGGTGGGCAAACCTCTCATCTTCCATTAAAAATAAATACCGCCGGTGTTATACCGCCAATTTTTGCATCTTCTATCATTATGTTCCCGACTACTTTGGCACAATTCACCAATTTGCCAGTTATGACAACCGTGGCAGCCATGTTCAGTCCTGGGACGATTTGGTATTATCTTCTTTATGTAGGATTTATTATTTTCTTTTGCTTTTTCTACACAGCAGTACAGTTTAATCCTGAAGATGTTGCCGAAAATATGAAAAAGAATGGCGGTTACATTCCAGGTATCAGGCCTGGTAAAAGTACATCTGAATACATTGATAAAGTGCTTACAAGAATTACCCTTGGTGGCGCATTGTATGTGTCTGCTGTCTGTGTTCTGCCAACCTTATTGATGAGTAAGTTTAATATTCCGTTTTATTTTGGGGGTACAGCCCTTTTGATCGTTGTGGGTGTGTCCATTGATACCATATCCCAAATAGAGTCTCACCTGATTACCGGTAATTATGAAGGCTTTTTGGGAAGATCCGGTAGCAAGAGAATAAAAGGCAGATCCTGAAACGGTCTAAACTGATTGGAGATTTTTAAACTATGGCAAAAGAAGAACCTATTAAAGTTGACGGGAAAGTACTTGAGACATTGCCTAATGCCATGTTTAAAGTGGAACTTGAAAACAAGCATGTATTGTTAGCACACATCTCAGGTAAAATGAGAATGCATTTTATCAAGATTCTACCTGGAGACAGGGTAACTATAGAAATTTCACCCTATGATTTAAGCCGGGGTAGAATTACATATAGATATAAATAAATATTTGAGTTCATACGATATTAAAATATTAGATTAGGAGTTAGTGGATGAAAGTCAGAGCATCTGTAAAAAAAATTTGTAGAGATTGTAAAGTAATAAAAAGACGTGGTGTCATAAGGGTTATTTGTATTAACAAACGCCATAAACAGAGGCAGGGATAGGGGGAAAGAAATTTGGCACGTATCGCAGGAGTTGATTTACCAAGAGATAAGCATGCATGGATAGCTTTGACCTATATTTATGGAATAGGTAGAAATAGATCAAAGTTAATACTTGAAAAAACCAGCATTGATCCTACTACAAAAGCAAATGACCTGACCGAAACACAGGTTAACGAGATCAGAAAAGTCATTGATGCAGAGTATAAGGTTGAAGGTGAACTTAGAAGTGAAGTCTCCATGAATATTAAGCGGCTCATGGACCTAGGTTGTTACAGAGGATTACGCCATCGTAGAGGTCTTCCCTGTCGTGGCCAGAGAACCAGCACAAATGCTAGAACAAGAAAAGGTCCAAAAAGGACTGCGGTTAAAAAGAAAAAGTAGGATAATACAAAAGGTATAATAATTATGGCAAAAAAGTCTAAAAAAGTTGTATCCAAAAAACGGGTACGGAAGAATGTTTCTACCGGCATTGTGCACATTCAATCTACTTTTAATAATACAATCGTCACGATTGCCGATGAAAATGGAAATACTATTTCATGGTCCAGCGCAGGAGTTCAGGGATTTAAAGGTTCCAGGAAAAGCACACCTTTTGCAGCTAAGCTTGTTGCAGAAGATGCAGGTGCAAAAGCAATGGAACACGGCATGAAAAATGTTGGCGTATTTGTTAAAGGCCCCGGACCTGGTCGAGAATCCGCTTTAAGAGCATTGCATGCGCTTGGATTCAATATATCCATGATCAAAGATGTTACCCCGGTTCCCCATAATGGATGCCGTCCGCCAAAAAGAAGAAGAGTATAAGTTTACCGGTTTGATAAAGGAGAAAAACATTGTCACGTTATAGAGGTTCTGTTTGCCGACAATGCAGACGCGAAAATATGAAGCTTTTTTTGAAAGGCGATAGATGCTTTTCAGATAAATGCAGTTATGATAGAAGAGGCTATCCCCCTGGACAGCATGGGCAGAGAAGAAGTAAATTATCAGATTACGGAATTCAGCTCAGAGAAAAACAGAAAGTCAGAAGACTTTATGGAATTTCAGAAAAACAGTTCAGGATTTCTTTCAAAAAGGCCGATAGGCAAAAGGGAATTACAGGTACAAACCTTTTAAGCCTTTTGGAAACACGCCTTGATAATACTGTTTTCAGAATGGGATTTGTTAATTCCAGAAATCAGGGAAGACACTTTGTAAGACATAATCATTTCATTATAAATGGAAAAAAAGTAAATATACCGTCTTACCAGGTTAAAAAAGGTGATGTGATAGAACTTCGTGAGAAAAGTAAAAAAATTCAAACTATTTCAGATTCTTTGGATGCCATTGTAAGACGCGGTATTCCACAATGGCTTGAAATAAAAAAAGAAGATTATAAAGGCGAAGTTGTTGGCGTTCCGGTTCGTGAAGATATCACGCTTCCTATCCAGGAACAATTAATTGTAGAGCTTTATTCAAAATAGGTAATCCAGTATATGGTTTATCTCAATATTTATTCAGGAGATATAAATGTCATCTGAAAAACTTGCATATGTGAACTGGCGAGAGATGATCAAGCCTGAAAAGCTTGATGTTACAACAACTTCAACATATGGTAAATTTGTATGTGAACCCCTTGAAAGGGGATATGGTATAACTATCGGAAACTCACTGCGACGTATTATTCTTTCATCCATTTATGGCGCAGCTATAGTATCCGTTAAATTCGATGATGCGCTTCATGAATATAGTGTTATATCTGATGTTAGAGAAGATGTTTATGAAATCATCTTAAACCTGAAAGAGTTAAAACTCAGGGTTGATGACATTGAGGACAAAATATTAACATTGAATGTCAAGGGTGAATGCGAAGTCACGGGTGCAGATATCAAGAGCCCAGATGGAAAAATTGAAGTCCTTAACACTGAACAGCATATTGCCACACTTTCCAAAAATGGTATATTAAATATGACCATGGTTGTTAAAACCGGAAAAGGCTATGCTCTTGCCTCCGCTAACAAGGATGAGGATTCACCAATTGGAACCATACCGATTGATAGTGTGTTTTCTCCTATTAAACGCGTGAAATATGTTGTAGGAACGTCTAGAATTGGACATAAGACTGATTATGACAAGCTCACCCTTGAAGTATGGACCGATGGTTCTGTTACGCCGGATAATTCCATCGCATACGCTGCAAAAATTCTTAAAGAGCAAATGAATCCATTTATTAATTTTGATGAAGATATGGAACCCGACCATGCTGATTCAAATTCAAATGAAGCGGATAAAGGATTTAACGAAAATATTTACAGATCTGTGGATGAGTTGGAATTATCTGTCAGGAGTTCCAATTGTTTGAAAAATGCCAGGATCCACACCATTTATCAATTGGTTCAAAAAACAGACAGTGAAATGCTTAAAACGAAAAATTTTGGTCGAAAATCTTTAAATGAGATAAAGGAAGTCCTTACTTCCATGGACCTTACACTTGGCATGGACCTTGAAGGTTTTGAGCCACCAGAAGATGAGAACAATCAGGAAGGAGAATTCGTCCATGAAACATAGAAAATCCGTATTAAAATTAAACAGAACCTCAAGCCATAGAAAGGCTATGTTCAGAAACATGGTAACTTCTCTGTTCAAACATGATAAAATTAAAACTACCGAAGCAAAAGCAAAAGGGTTAAGAGGGATAGCCGATAAAATGGTGACCCTTGCAAAAAGAGGTGATTTGCACGCTAGAAGACAAGCTCTTGCGTTTATTCGGGAGAAAGATGTTGCCCATACATTGTTTAATGAAGTATCAGAAAAGTTTAATTCAAGACAGGGTGGTTATACAAGAATTATCAAACTTGGCCCAAGAAAAGGGGATGTTGCTCCCATGGTCCAGATTGAATTGATTTTCGATTGATATTCTAAACTTAAACCATTATAAAAACATTAAAATCCCTGGCATAAAAGTGCGCCAGGGATTTTTGCGTTTATTTTTCAGGCTGTAAAGCCGGTCAAAAGTATTTGTAACCTGGTTTTAAAACAAGGGTGCTCCACATGATCTATAATTTTAAAAATGATTATACTGAAGGGGTACATCCCCGTATCCTGGATTCATTAAAACAGACCAATCTGGAGCAGCATGAGGGGTATGGTGAAGACAGGTATTGCAGGGAAGCAATCGGTTTATTACGCCACAAAATTAAAAATCCAAGTGCGGATATCCATTTTGTTTCCGGCGGAACCCATACTAATGCCATTGTAATTCCATCGGTTTTAAAACCATATGAATCTGTTATATCAACCTTTACGGGTCATATTAACACCCATGAAGCCGGTGCGATTGAACATGCTGGACATAAGGTCAACGTGGTTGAAAGTTCAGACGGAAAATTGTCCTGCAAAAGTATCCAAACCGTGCTGGATGCCCACACAGATGAGCACATGGTAAAACCAAAACTTGTCTATATTTCAAATGCCACTGAAATCGGAACTCTTTATAAAAAAAATGAATTAGAAACCCTTTCCAGGTTTTGCAGATCAAAAGGATTGCTTTTGTACCTGGATGGTGCCCGCATCGGCAGTGCGTTGTGCTCACAAGACAATGACCTTACACTGGCACAATTGTCTCAATTGGTGGATGTGTTTTATATTGGTGGTACTAAAAACGGGGCAATGCTGGGAGAAGCCGTCATTATAATCAATGACAGCTTAAAGGAAGACTTCAGGTTCCATTTAAAACAAAAAGGAGCCTTACTTGCAAAATCAAGGATATTTGGACTTCAATTTGTGGAATTGTTTAAGGATGATCTTTTTTTCAGGTTAGCAGAACATGCCAATGCAATGGCATTGAAATTATCCCGAAGCATTGAAAAAATGGGATTTCAATTCTTAAGCAAGTCAGCTACAAATCAGATTTTTCCCATTTTTAAACAGGATGTGATAAATAGTTTGAACAAAAAATATGGATTTTATGTGTGGGAAAATATGGATGATCAACATGCAGCCATAAGGCTTGTCACTTCATGGGCCACAAAAGAGGAGGCCGTTGACAGGTTTATTGCAGATTTGGAAGCCGGCTTTTAATAATCACTTATTTTTTTTTGCCTTATAAAGTCGTTTGTCTGCTTCCTTTAAAAGAATCGCAGATGAATCCATGCCTTTTTCAAACACTGAAGAAAGTCCATGGCTTAGTTTAACGTAAAAACTTGTGTTGTCTGCAGCAATAATAGGATTACTTGCCAATTTTTGCTTCACCCTGCTGGTATAGATTTCCGCTTGATGTCTATTTGTGGAAGGCAAAATAACCACAAATTCATCCCCTGCAAAGCGAGCCACAATATCAGAATCCCTTTTCAGGCTGTTCAGGCAGTCGGCGGTATGACATAAGGCTTTATCACCATTGTCATGGCCATAGGTGTCATTGATGGATTTAAAGTCATCCAGGTCCAGAAAAAGAAGGACCAGGTCAATGTGATACCGTTTAGACCGTTGAAATTCTCTTTCAAGAATTCGTTCCATGACACCCCGGTTTAAAAGCCTGGTCAAAGGATCATGGAAGGCAAGAAATTTTAATTGCTCATGTGCGGTCACATTGGAAAGACACAGGGATGCCTTGAGCGCCAGTCGTTCCAATAAAGATGTGTCAATACCCGGCTCAAACCGGTTAACGTTTTTGTCCGCCTGGTTAATACTCCCCACGATGGTACCATCCATGGTGATGGGCGCAATGGCAATGGAACCGATTTCATATTCTGCTGCTTCGGGGATTAATGCACTGAATCTGTTTAGATTCTTATTGGATAGTAACGGTTTCAAACTGTTTTGGGTGATATTTGAAAATTGTTTTTCAGATATAAATGCCGTGGATGCCTTTAAGAGTTTTGAGTTCCTAATATTATGAAGGTACTCTGTAATATTGCTTTCCTCAATAATAGAGATCCATGTATAGGGAACAGAAAATTTAGAACTGATTTCAAATAATAATTTCTCAATAAAATCCTGAAAATTTAAAATGCTTAAAATACTGATTTCAATTTCATGAAATTTTCTGGCAATGATTTCGTTTTGTTTTAGACGTTCTAAAATTGTACTTGGAATTGTCATAGCTTCCGTTGCATGTTGATTGTTTTAATAATCCTTTTTTTAAGTTGCATGGCAGAGAAAGTCAATATGAATCATGGATGGTTTTGACTATTAATTATTTGTCAGCTTGTTCCCATTTTCTTGACTTTATAATTGACTTTGAATACAAGTGATTAGAATTAAAGATAATAAAAGGTCTAATCATTATGGAAGTCAAGTCTTATCGCTCCGGTGCCCTAGTTAAATTTGCCGCATTTGTCATTATTGTTGCAGGAATGAAAGCTGCTACAGTGTTGGTGGTCCCCTTTTTACTGGCTGTATTTTTATCCATTATTTGTGTGCCGCCGCTATTTTGGATGCAGAAAAAAGGCATCCCAGGCATACTTGGAATCCTTATCCTGATGTTTGGTGTGATCGCCATACAAATGCTTTTGGTGACACTTGTCTCTTCATCAATAGCAGATTTTTCAGGCAATATTCCCTTTTACCAGGAAAGGTTAAAAATTTTAACCTTTGAAAGTTTACAGCTTTTGTCAAAGCATGGTGTTGAACTTGAAATAGACAAGCTTGCAGAAATATTGAATCCAAGCCGCATTCTTAAACTTGTTGCAAACACATTGAATGGGGTGGGAGGTGTTCTGACCAATACATTTTTTGTATTTTTAACCTTTATTTTTATTCTTTCAGAAGCTGCCGGGTTCCCAAATAAATTGCGTGCGATTTTAAATGACAAAAATACTGATCTTGAAAAATATGCGCAAATCACAGCAGGTGTGAACCAATATCTGGGAATAAAAACACTTACCAGCCTTGGGACAGGAATTGCAGTTTTCATATGGCTTGCAGTTCAGGGAGTGGATTTTCCAATCATGTGGGGTGTTTTTGCTTTTTTGTTAAATTATATTCCCAATATTGGTTCTATCCTTGCGGCAGTTCCGGCTGTCCTGCTTGCCCTTATCCAGTTGGGACCAATGGCTGCAGGTATTGCTGCCATTGGCTTTTTAATTGTAAATATACTGGTGGGGAGTGTGATTGAGCCCAAGGTCATGGGCCAGGGGATCGGACTTTCCACCCTGGTGGTATTTTTATCTCTGGCTTTTTGGGGGTGGGTATTGGGTCCAGTGGGTATGCTGCTCTCCGTTCCCTTAACCATGGGAGTAAAAATTGCCTTGAGCGGTGGGGAATCCACAAAGTGGTTATCTATTTTACTGGGGTCAAATAAGGAAGCTTTCAAGCTGCTTCAAAAAAAAACAGAGAGGTGATTATTATCCGCCAATGGATGTCATATGGCTAATCGGTATACCTTTTGTGACCTGATCTGTTAATCCGTGAAACGCGGGTTTTTTTGTTAGTGTGTTAATAATGATTTGTTTTAATTCGTCGTCAGAGTCACCATTTCGAAGCGGATTTAAAATATCTTTTTCATAGTTATTTAACAGACAGGGACGTAACGTCCCCCTTGATGTCAGTCTCAACCGATTACACTCACTGCAGAAATGAGAACTGATCGGCGTGATAAATCCAACAATTCCCCTGGCATTTTCAATCTGGTATTTTTTTGCAGGCCCGTCATTGGCAGTGCGTTTGACAGGCGCAAGTTTTCCAAACCTGGATTCTATTTTGTCTTGAATTTCCCGGGTTAATATCTGTTGTTGTTTTTCAACGGCTGAATCTCCCATGGGCATGTATTCAATAAATCGGATATGAAAGGGATATTTTATTGTCAAGGCTGTCAGATCTTCAATTTCGTCATCATTAATTCCCCTTAAAATGACAGTATTGATTTTTATAGGTGATATTCCCAGGTCATGGGCGGAAAAAATGGCGTCCCTAACCTGCTGGAATCTATCCCGGCCGGTTATCCTGGCAAATTTAACCGGGTCCAGGGTATCAAGGCTGATATTCAAGCGTTTGATTCCAAGGGCGATGAGTTTTTTTATTTTTTCCCGGGTCAACAATGCCCCATTTGTGGTAATGGAAATGTCTTTAAGGCTTTCAATGGCACACAAACGTTCCAGGAATGAAAAGATATCCTTTCTGACAAAAGGTTCTCCCCCGGTAATTCTTACCTTTGTTATACCAAGTTCACAACCAAGTCTGGTAATCCTGAGGATTTCTTCGTACCTGGCAATTTTGTCATGCTCAATCACAGAGAATGGTGTGGATGGAACACAGTAAAGGCATTTGAAATTACACCTGTCTGTAACAGAGATGCGAAGATAATTAATGGGGCGGTTTCCGGCGTTCATTTTTTATTTTCCTTCATAGTATGCCAGCAATGAATTCACAAGTCCTTGAATGGTAAAGTCTTTTGCTTCAATGTCAGGTTCAATATCAAGAGATCTTGCTGTATCTGAGGTGATCGGCCCGATACTGGCGGTCACTACATTTTTTAACAATTTTTTAGCATTTTTTGATTCAAGCAGGGACATGAAATTAGACACAGTGGAAGAGCTGGTAAAGGTTATGGCATCAATGTCATTGTCTTCCAAAAGCGAGATAAGTTCTTTTTTCCCATCAGAATTGAGCCGGGTTTCATAGGCAACAACATCATTAACCTGAGCCCCCATTTTTGTCAATTCTTCAGGCAGAATGGTTCGGGCTTGTTTTGCCCTTGGCAGTAATACTTTTTTATCTTTTATTTCAACGGTTGAGAATGCATCAATCACACTTTCAGCCCTATAGGTTTTTGGCAGGATATCACTTAAAATGCCATAATTTTTCAGCCGTTCCTTTGTCACAGGACCGATACATGCAAATTTAAGGTGTCCCAATACCCTCACGTCATGACCCATATCAAATAAGACATCAAAAAAGAACTTCACACCGTTGACACTGGTAAACACAAGCCAGTCATAATCCTTTATATTTTCAATGGATTTTTTTAAAGGGGCTGTATCTTCAGGCGGAACGATTTGGATGGTGGGAATTTCAATGCAAAGTGCCCCAAGTTTGTAGAGCTTTGAAACAAGGTCACTTGCCTGGGCCCGGGCCCTGGTAACCACAATCCGTTTTCCAAACAAGGGTCTTTTATCAAACCATGCCAGTTCATCCCTTAAAGATACCACATGACCGATAACAATAATGGCCGGGGATTTTAGTTTAGCCTGTTTAACACGCTCAACAATTGTTTCAAGGGTACCTGTAACTGTTTCTTGCCTTGCTGTAGTACCCCATCTGACAAGAGCAATGGGGGTGTCTGACGGTTTGCCGTATTTAACCAGATTTTTTACAATATTTTCAAGATTTTTAACGCCCATTAAAAATACAAGAGTTGCATCGGATTTGGCATATACATCCCATTGCATGGAGGTATCTTTTTTGGTGGGATCTTCATGGCCGGTAATGAACGATACAAAAGACGTATGGTCCCTGTGAGTTATAGGAATCCCTGCATAGGCAGGTGCGGCAATTGCCGAGGTAACACCGGGCACAACTTCATAGGGCACATTGTGGCTCAAAAGCATCTGAGCCTCCTCACCCCCCCGGCCGAATACAAATGGATCACCGCCTTTCAGCCTGGCCACGTCAAACCCCTGCTTAGCCTTGTTCACCAGCAACAGGTTGATTTTATCCTGGGAAAGGGTATGGTCTCCGCCTTTTTTACCCACATAAATAATCTGGGCATCGCTTCTGGCATAATTCAGTAAAAAAGGAGATGCAAGATAATCATAAACCACAACATCTGCTGTTTCTATGCATTCTTTTGCCTTAATGGTTAAAAGACCTGGATCACCCGGGCCTGCACCAATGAGATATACCGTGCCTGTTTTATCTGTCATTTGCATTCAATTGCTCCAATATTTTTTTCCCGCCTTTTTCAAGGACCTTGACGGCAAGGGCCTGCCCGGAAGGTTCAACCTTATTGATTGGGGAAAGAAAGTGTTCTTTGATTAATTCTTTGCCGTCTTCCGAGGCAACAACGGCTGTCAGCAACACATCATGGCCTTTGATTTTTCCAAAACAGGCCACTGGAATATGGCAGGAGCCTTCTATCTGCTTTAAAAATGCCCGCTCGCCTGTTACACAGATCCGGGTGTCACGATGATCCAGCTTTTTCATGATCGCTGCAATATCATCATCATTGTCTCTTGTTTCGATGCAAAGGGCTCCCTGTCCCACTGCTGGAATCATAATAGTTTCATCCAGGTATTCTGTGATTGCGCTGTCCTGTCCCAGACGGCAAAGGCCTGCTGCAGCAAGCACAATGGCATCATAGTCCCCGGCTTTGAGTTTTTTAATTCTGGTATCCAGGTTGCCCCGGATTGATTCAATTTCTACATCCGGTCGGATATGCTTGATCTGGGAGGCACGCCTGAGACTTGAAGTACCGATTTTTGCCCCTTTTTTATAATCGGCTAACAGGCTATTGTCCTTTGAAATGAGAACGTCAAAGGGGTTTTCTCTTTCTGGGATGGCGCCAATGATAAGGCCACAAGGCAGCTCTCCTGGCATATCCTTCATGCTGTGGACAGCAATATCAATATCATTGTTTAAAAGTGCTGTTTCGATTTCCTTGACAAACAGCCCTTTTCCCCCAACCATGGCAAGTGGTCGGTCCGTGATCATGTCTCCGGTTGTTTTGATGATCTTTAATTCAACAATAAGATCAGGGAAAAGACGTTCAATCTCAGATTTGATAAAATTAGCCTGCCACAAAGCCAGCTGGCTTCCTCGGGTACCAATGCATATATTTTTTTTCATAAAATTTTATCCATTCCCGCAGGAAGAACAATTGGAAGATGAACAGCTGCCGCAGGCAGATGAACTCGATGATTTAACCTGGGTTTCATTGCCAGGCCCGGATGATTTTGATATAAATCCGCAGGCAGACATCAGCCGTGACAGATCCTGGCTGTTGCAAGAAGGACATTCAGGTGTTGAACCACCCATAACAAGGATTTCAAATCTTTTATCACAAGTCTTGCATTTATATTCATAGATTGGCATTTAATGACCTCGTCTTTATTTTATTTATTTGAACTCGTTAATATAAGGATTTAATTGAAGATTTTCAAGGCTGTATTTTTTCAGAGAGATTCAATCACACCTGCGGCAATAAGAGGGATCAGGATTTCATGGTGTCCGACAATGCTGAAACCTTTGCCTTTACCGAGGGTAGGGTGGTTTACCACATTGGTCATGGATAATGCCGGATCCGTTCATGGAAATCATGGTAAACACATTTTTTTCATCAGATCAATGATAATCGGAGACATCCCTGTTTTTATGACATGGCCGCTCATGGCAAAACAGACCTGTTTCTTGTTTTTTGCAGCAAGGCTGATGGCTTTTATAACGTATCGAAGATCATTGCCTGCCAGGATTGATGGCAGGGTGTTAAGAAAAGCTGAAAACCGTTGGCCTTTTTTCCATGGCGTTGAAAAGTCTTTACAATCAATTTTGCTTATTCTGTCCTTTATGGAATAGGTTTTAAGCCTGCTGTAATCCAGATGTTTAAATGAATCACTCATCGAAAAGAATCCTTTCTGTCAGGTCACATAAGATGTGAGCCAGCAGGATATGAACTTCCTGTATTCTTGCTGTTGTGTCTGAATCAACGCAAAAGGGGATATCGCTTAATGCTTTTAATTTGCCCTTATTCCCTGAGAAACCAATAATGGAAAGGCCGATGTCCTTTGCTTCTTTTACTGCTTTTATAACGTTGGGAGAATTGCCGGAAGTTGATATGCCAAGGGCAATATCTCCTTTGTTCCCCAGCGCCTGGATTTGTTTGAAAAATATATCTTCAAAGGCATAATCATTGCCGATACTTGTGATAATGGATGTGTCCGTGGTAAGCGCAATTGCCGGCAGCGGTTTTCTCTCCATCTGGAATCTGTTGACAAATTCAGCGGCAATATGCTGGCAATCTGCTGCACTGCCTCCATTTCCGAATAAAAGTATTTTCCTGCCTTTTTTAAAGGCCTGGGCCATCATGGCAGCACAGGATTCTATTTTTTCAATATTTTTTGCAAAAAAAATTTTTTTTGCAGTGATACTGTCTTCAACCGATTGTTGAATAAGGTTTTTCATAATTTTTTATTTCTTTCAATCTGTTTAATGATGCTGTTTTAATTTTTCTTGGGGGGGAAGGCAGGCATCTTTTATTTTTTTCTGGATGGTTTTCAACCTTTTTTTGAATTGTTTATTGTCAGGTTCAATGGCAATACTTTTTTGTGCAAGGGTAAGGGCAATGGTCAGGTTTCTTCCCTGAAGTTCAAGGGATTTTGCATATCCAGACAAAGAGGTGGCATCACTGGGATTCAGTTTGATAGCAGTATTAAATTCCCGGCCAGCTTTTTCAGGCAGATTTTTCTCCAGATAAATTTCACCTTTCATTCGGAAAGGCAGTCCTGATTTTGGGTTTATTCGGCTTGCCTTTTCAAGGTGGGTTAAGGCCTGGTCATGATGTTTTTTTTTAATTAGCAAATTCCCGAGTAAAAGCTCGACTTCAAAAATAGACAGTTCACTGCCCTGAGCTTTTTGTAAATAAAGGATGGCCTTGTCTATGTCTCCTTCAATTTGATAAAGAAGTCCAATATTGTAAATCACGATTAGTTCATCCGGATTTATCTTCATGGCCTTTTCAAATTCAAGTTTTGCCATGGTAAGTTTTCCCATGACACCGAAACACACCCCGAGGCTGTTTATCAGGTTAATGTTATCGGGTTCGATTTCAAGTCCTTTTTGATATTCTTTTGTCGCCTTTTCGCATTTATCCAGCTGATAAAGCCGATCACCACTGATATTCAGCGATGTGGCATCAAAAGGAACCATGCTGTAAGGTCCGAAAAAAGCAGCATGGTCGGCGGCTTTGATGGCATTGGCAAGGGTTTGTGATTTTGAAAAATCATGAAAAGGGAAGGTTGCAACCCCAATAAGAATATCTGTTTTAAGCTCTTTTGATAGTTTGTCTTTTAAAGATACAATAAGTTGAGAGGCATTTTTTTCATTTTTATAGCCCCAGAATGCCAGAGCAAATAAATCTTTGTTTAAGTTCTCCCAGATGCCTTTTTTATGATCCAGTAATGAGTTAAAGGCAGCTTCAAATGTATCTTTAGTTGTTTCCAGGATGCTGTCAGGCGGTGATGAGATTTGAATCACGGCAATAAAGAATTTTTTTCCCGGGATTTTTGTTTCTGACAGTCTTTTTTCAAAGGCATTAAGCTCGTCTGTTTTTTTAAGAAGAAGATCTCCAAAAAAGGTTTTCGGTGGCTTGATCTTAAAATCATCAGAATCGGTTTTCAGAAAATTAATTTCTTTTGAAGAGAATTTAGGGGTCATTTTTTTACCAGTATTTTGGCTAAAGTTGATGAAATAACGGTCTCCTGGCCGTCTTGAATCGTTCTTGGGTCTAAAATATATTTATTATCTTCTATCCTGCCGATAATGGATGGTGTTGAAAGACGCATGCGCATTTCAAGTTTGGATACTGAGATGTTTTTTGGTTTAATGGTTATGCACTGGGTCGCAAGGTCCAGTTCTGGAAAAGATCCACCCCCCGGTCTTGAATTCAGATGGACGACCTCAATATCAGCCAGAGCGCCTATTACCTCTTTAATGGTTTTGAATAACCGGTCTGCTTTTTTGCAAATATCTTTAAAAGGAATGGTCAACATTCTTAAGGTGGGTATTTTCTGGATGGCGGTATCCTCATCCCTGTAGAGTTTTAATGTGGATTCAAGGGCTGCAAGGGTCAGCTTGTCAATCCGCAAGGCTCGGGTTAGAGGATTTTTTTTGATTAGATCAATGGTCTTTTTTTGTCCGACAATTATACCGGTCTGGGGCCCTCCTAAAAGCTTGTCTCCGCTGAAGGTGATAATGTCTGCGCCAGTGCGGACCGAATCGGCAACAGTGGGTTCTAAAGGCAGGCCATATTTAGAAAAATCAATTAATGTGCCTGATCCAAGGTCTTCCATGACCGGTATATTCTTATCTTTCCCCAGCAGTACCAGGTCTTTTAAATCAACACTGGCAGTAAAACCTTCAATTTTATAATTACTGGCATGAACTTTTAAAAAAAGGCCTGTGCTATCAGACACGGCATCTGCGTAATCCCTTAAATGGGTCCGGTTTGTGGTGCCGACTTCCTTTAAGATGCACCCGCTTTTTGTCATCACATCCGGCACCCTGAATGATCCGCCAATTTCAACAAGCTCGCCCCTGGATACCACTACCTGCGTGTCCTCGGCAATGGTGTTCAACGCCAATAATACAGCCCCGGCATTATTGTTTACAACTATGGCACTTTGAGCGCCGGTCAGTTCACAGATCAGATCATCAACTGCTTCATACCGGATCCCTCTTTTACCGGTTTCAATTTTTAATTCAAGGTTGGAATAAGATTGGGCAATAGTTCTTATGTTATTCAAGGCATCTTCACATAAAAGCGATCGGCCAAGGTTTGTATGGAGCACCACACCGGTTGCATTGATGACAGGGACAAGTCTGGGCCTGACTTTTTCTTTGGCAAGGACGTTTGCCGCAAGCAGGATGGTGTCATGGTCTGTGCTGGTTTCAATATCTGCCAGGATATCCTGCCTTATATGGTCAAGGGATTTTCTTAAAGCATCAAGTATTACGCTCCTGGGGATGCCGATAAATCGATCATCCTTTTTGGCAAGATCCAGAAGATGATCAACACCTGGCAGGTGTTTAAGGCTGTTATGCTTGTCCAAAGGGGCCATTTTTACCTTTTTATTAAAAAATAGTACTAAATACCATTAATTCTCCAAAGCTTTCAAGCCTTATCTTAAGATTTTTTTATCTTAAGATTCCTTATACAGCGCCAATACCCCAGATCTTGCAAGTTTTTTAATGCCAAAGGGTTCAAGCAGGCCAAGCAGGTCATCAATGGTATCTTCGTCGCCGGTTACTTCAATAATATAATATTCAGGGCCAGTATCCATTATCCTGCCCTGAAAGGCTGTGATAATCCGATTCAAGTCTTGTTTTTTCCCCGGCGACACTTTAACACAGATTAGTGCCATCTCACGTTTTACAGCCTTTTTTCCGGTCATGTCCCGCAGCTTGATGACATTTACGAGGCGTTTAATCTGTTTTTTGCATTGTTCCAGCTGCAAAGGATGTGCCCTTGTTGTAATGGTGATCCTGGACATTTTAGGATTGGCTGTGGGCGCCCCGCAGATGGTTTCAATATTATAGCCCCGCCCGGCAAAAAGTCCTGCAATCCTTGCGGTTACACCGGGTTCGTTTTCTACCAGCATGGTAAGTATGTGTTTGTCTTGGTCCATAATGTTTTATAAAATTTCTGATATTAAAGGTTCAAAATAACTCTAAAATAATGTAAGCGCCTGAGAATTTTCAATAATGGCTATTTTTATCATGATTTTAATCAGTATCAACCCTGGCTGAATTTGTAAAGTTAAGAATTTGAAAATTACTTTAGACCTGTCAGCAACTTTTACGACTTTAAATTTTTTTATTACATAAAAGAAATCAGTTTTGGTGTGATGATTTTCATAAAAACATCGATCTCTTTAAAATCAGTATTGCTATATCTTTACTTCTGAATTAATTTAAAGCTTTAAACTTCAGGGAAAGACGAATAATGAGATCTGTTTTTTTGGTTATCCTGGCAAGTATGGTGCTGTTGTCCGGTTGTAAAACCTTTGAGGCAAAACCTGAGATTGCTCTTACATTGGGGATTCCTGATAGTTTTTCCATTGATGCAGGCAAAAGTGATGCTATTGAGGACTGGTGGTTAGTTTTTAACAGCGAGGAACTCAATGCTTTAATCAAAGAGGCAAAGGATGCCAATTTTGATTTAAAAATTATTAAAGCAAGGATAGCCCAGGCAAAAGCCAGAGTTGCAAAAGAAGATGCCTCTTTTTTCCCAAGCCTGGGGTTTTCAATAGGCGGACAAAAAACAGGGGTTAAAGTTAAAAAGACCCAGGAAAGCAGTTCTTTTTATGATAATAGTCATTCCTGGGATGGTTCTTTGAGCACTTCCTATACAGCTGATGTATGGGGGGAGGCAAATGCTGGAAAACAGGCCCAGGTTTTAAGCCTTGAGGCTGCAAATCAGGATTTAAGGGTATCTACCCATGACCTGACGGCAGATATTGCCGAAATCTGGATTGATATTATTTCTGCTCGAAACAAGAAGAGCATTTTAGATAATCAGATCAAAATCAACAAAACCTTGTTGGAACTTCAAACATTAAGGTTTGCCAATGGAAAGGCAAATGCCCTGGATGTGTCCCAGCAGCGGGAAGCATTGGCAGCGGCAAGTTCCCAGGTTCCGCTCCTTGAAAAACAGGAACAGCTCTTATTGAACAACCTGGCCTTTTTGTCCGGGACAACCGCGATTGGCATAGACCGGGTGAACACAAAAGTTTTGCCTGAACCAATACCGCTTTCCAGGGTTGGGATTCCGTCAGACCTCCTGGAAAACCGGCCGGATATCCAGGCTGCCAGGATGCGGTTGTCTTCATCCCAGTGGACTATTAGAGCCGCTAAAGCAGACCTTTTGCCATCCTTTAAACTGACAGCCCAGGCCCTGTTTTCAAGTGGCAAATTCGATCTTTTGTTTCAAAATTGGATCGCAACACTTGCCGGAAGCATTGCAGGGCCGATTTTTGATGGGGGGCTTCGGAAAGCAGAGGTAAAACGAGCCAAAGCGTTTGCCCTGGAACAATTAAATCTTTATGCCAGGACGGTTGCAAAGGCCATTCGCGAGGTTGAAGACCGCCTGGTCAGTATTCAAAAACAAAAGGCCTATATCAAATTGCTTGAAGAAGAGCTTGGCGTGGTAAGGCTGACCCTGAAAGATGCAATGGTGCAATACCAGAACGGGCAAAGCAGTTATTTGTCCTATCTGATTGCCTGGACCAGTATTGAGAGGCTGGAAAGACAATTGGTGGGTGAACGGGCAAGTATTCTTAAAGAGCGAATCGGCCTTCACAAGGCTCTTGGATGGAAATCTGCCCCTGAATTGAAATAAATTTTATATAGAATCGTATTGACGATATGTAGATGTGGAGTAAATAAGATGAGCGCTTTGAAAAAATGGGGTTATGTAGTCATACTGTTGATAAAAATCATTTTGCCCATTTGCTTGATTTTAGCAGGCGTCGCAGGGTGGAATTATTTTAAGTCCAAAGAACTGAAAATAAAACGAAAGCCGCCCCAAAGACAGGCCATTGTAGTGGAAACTATTTCCATGAAGCCAGGGAACTATATAAGTTCAGTCCAGGTCATGGGCACAGTCATGCCGGACAGAGAGATTATATTAAAATCCAAAGTATCTGGAGAAGTGATATCCATTTCTCCAAAATTTGTCCGGGGTGGGGTGATGCAAAAGGGTGAGACACTTTTAACGCTGGAAGATTCAGATTATAGGATAGAAGTCCAAAAAGCCCAAAGTGCACTTGATAAAGCCTTTTCATATCTTGCCATTGAAAAAGGCAGTCAAATGATTGCAAAAGAAGAACTCAAATTGATAAATGAAGCTTCCGAAGGCGTGGTAAAGGCAACAGACCTTGCCTTGAGAAAGCCCCAGCTTATCCAGGCAAAAGCTGAGGTTGACAGGGCCAGGGCTGATCTTGAAAAAGCTCAATTAAACCTGTCCCGGACAAAAGTTATTGTCCCGTTTAATGCCCTTGTCCTTGAAAAACAAGTCAATATAGGGTCACTTGTGACAACACAGGGGACACTTGCCACCCTGGTGGATGTGGATGCTTACAGGGTTGAAGCGCTGGTTCCGCCGGACCGGCTGGCTGCACTCAGGATCAGTGAAAAAACCGGTAGTGAGGCCATTATCCATTCCCAGTATTCAAAACAAACCTGGCAGGGTAAGGTTGTTCGAATCACTGGAAAAATGACCGGCAAAAGTCGTATGGCAGGGGTGATTATCCTGGTGCCCGATCCTCTGGGGTTGAAACACCAGGGAAAGATCCCGCAATTGCTGCTGGATGATCATGTGGCGGTTAAGATCCTGGGAAAACCCCTTGAAAATGTATTTTCCCTGTCAAGATCCATATTAAGGGATGGGAACACAGTCTGGGTTTATAATTCAGGTGTTCTTGAGATCAAGGAGGTCAGCCTTGCCTGGAAGGAAGACGGGCAGGTTTTTGTCAAATCCGGTATCAACTCAGGAGATGCAGTGATTACATCGGATCTGCCGGCTCCGGTAAAAGGTATGGCACTGCAGCTTTCATCAGGAGATCGTTCATGACAAACGCTGATCATGCTCCAAGCAGGGGATCTATAGCATGGATGGCCGGCAATTCAGTTGCTGCCAATCTGATCATGGCCGTGCTTCTTATTGGCGGGCTTTACATGGGGTTTCACATCAAGCAGGAAGTGTTCCCTGAATTCAGCCTAGATATTGTCAATATTTCCATTGCCTATCCAGGTGCCAGCCCGGAAGAAGTGGAAAATGGCCTTCTTCTTGCCATTGAAGAGGCCATTCAGGATCTGGAAGGCATTGATGAGATCACTGCCACTGCCAATGAAGGATATGCCTTTATCCGCGTAGAAGCCCTTGAAGGAACCAATATCAATCGCCTGTGGCAGGAGATCAAAAGTGAGGTGGACCGCATAGGCACGTTTCCATTAGAGGCCGAAGAGCCACAGATTTCCATTGCAGCAAGGAAAAGAGAGGTCCTGAGGCTCGCACTGTATGGGAATGCCTCTGAAACAACCATGCGGGCCCTGGCAGATCAGATCCGGGATGAGCTGCTCATGGATGAAGGAATTACCCAGGTGGAACTTGATGGAGTAAGGGACCGGGAAATCCAGGTTGCAATACCAAGGCAGACCTTGAGGCGCTACGGCCTTACCCTTCAGGACGTGGCGCTAACCATATCCAGAGCATCTGTGGAGCTTGGCGGCGGCAGCATCAAAACCCGTGGAGGGGATATCCTTTTACGGGTCAGAGATCGTAAAGATTATGCAAGACAATATGCGTTGCTTCCCGTCATTTCCCTGGAAGACGGATCAAGCGTTTTGCTTGAAGATATTGCCACTGTTACCGAAGGATTTGAAGAAACAGATAACTGGGCGTCCTTTAATGGCGAACGGGCTGTGATCATAGAAGTTTATCGGGTGGGTGACCAGACCCCTATCCAGGTGGCAACCTCAGGCAAAGCTATTGTAAAACGAATCGATGAATCCCTGCCCCAGGGGGTGGACCTGACCGTTTTAAGAGATCTTTCCAAGGTATTTGCCCAGAGAGCCGATCTCTTGCTTCGGAACGCCTATTTAGGGCTTGGCCTGGTTTTTTTTTTCCTGGCACTTTTTCTTGAAATCCGGCTGGCATTCTGGGTCAGCCTCGGGATTCCCATTTCTTTTTTAGGAGCTTTTCTTTTTCTTGCACCAACATCATTTTCCATTAACATTATCAGCATGTTTGCCTTTATCGTTACCTTAGGTATTGTTGTGGATGATGCAGTGGTAGTGGGAGAAAATATCTATTTTTGCAGACGTCAGGGAATGCCGTTCCTGGAAGCAGCTGTCAAGGGAACCAAAAGTATTGCCATGCCAGTGGTGTTCAGCGTGATAACCAACATGGTGGTATTTGTGCCCTTAATGTTTGTGCCCGGATTTATGGGAAAGGTGTTTAAAACCCTTCCTTTTGTGGTGATTGCCGTGTTCGCGGTTTCTTTGATTGAGAGCCTTTTTATTCTGCCGGCCCATTTAAGCCACAAAAACAGGCGGCCTTTGTTTTTCCCCTTAAATTATCTTGAAAAGTGGCAGGAAAAATTTTCCAGGTTTTTTGAAACTATTGTTAAAAAATATTATGGCGGGGCGCTGCTATTTTTTTTACGTTATCGATATGCTGTCATCGCCCTTGGTATTGCGTTGCTTCTGATAACGGCCGGCTATGTCTCTTCCGGCCGTATGGGTATGGAAATGTTTCCCAAGGTGGAATCTGATTATGCTTTTTGCGAAGCAGTTCTGCCCTATGGCACACCTTCTGATACCTTAAAAAATGTTGAACAGCTTCTTGTTCAAAAAGCCCATGAGGTTATCCAGGAAAACGGTAAAGAACATTTGTCAACCGGCATTTTTTCTCAGGTCAGGGACAACCAGGTACGGGTTAGACTTTATTTGACAGATCCGGATGTCCGGCCATTAAACACCTCGGAAGTGGCCAATATCTGGCGAAAAAAGGCAGGCAGGATACCAGGGCTTGAAACCATTACTTTTGAGTCGGACAGAGGTGGACCTGGGTCAGGTAAAAACTTGACGGTGAGTCTGAGTCACCGGGATATAAATATGTTGGACAGGGCAGGGGAGGACCTGGCCCAAAGCCTTGCCGGGTATTCCATTGTCCATGATATTGATGACGGATCTGCCAAAGGAAAGAAACAATTTGATATTACCTTGAGCCCTGCCGGAAAGCGTATGGGACTGACGTCCAGAGAAGTGGCCAATCAGATCCGCCATGCCTTTCAGGGAGTATCTGCGGTGAAGAACCAGCGGGGGAGAAGTGAAGTCACTGTCAGGGTTCTTCTGCCCGAGCAAGAAAGGATGTCGGAATTGACATTTGAAGAGTTGGTGCTGTTGGCGCCTAACGGAGAAATCCAACTTAGGAATGCTGTGGAAACCATTGCAGGCAGGGCATATACATCCATAAAAAGGACCAATGGACGGCGTGAGATCTCTGTTACAGCAAATGTCCGGCCCCGTTCCCAGGCAGAAAATATTGTAAAAGATATGGAAAAGGATATCCTTCCGGATCTTTTAGGTAAATATCCGGGGCTGTCCTATAGTTTTAAAGGACGTCAGGCAGATATTAAGGAAAGCATCTCCGCTCTTTTAAAAGGGCTTGGAATGGCACTGTTGTGTATCTTTGCCCTTTTGGCCATCCCGTTTAAAAGTTATATTCAACCCTTTATCATCATGTTCTGTATCCCCTTTGGCATGATAGGAGCTATTGCAGGTCATTTTATAATGGGATATTCCCTTTCCGTCATGAGCCTTTTTGGGCTTGTTGCCATGTCCGGGGTGGTGGTGAATGATTCTCTGGTTTTGATTGATTTTGCAAACCGCAGGTATCGTGAGGGGATACCTGTATTGTATGCGGTCCATTCGGCAGGTATCCAGAGATTTCGACCTATTTTACTGACCACATTGACCACTTGTGGCGGGCTTGCACCCATTATTCTTGAAACATCACGTCAGGCAAGGTTTTTAATTCCCATGGCGATTTCTTTAGGTTTTGGTATTTTGTTTGCTACACTCATCACCCTTGTGATGGTGCCATGCCTTTATATGATCATAGAGGATATAAAAAACTTGTTTGCTCCCAAAGAACATCAAAACAAAGAGATATCTTTGATAGAGGAACCGGTAAAATAAATGTTTGATAAGGATAGGGTTATGCAGAAACAAGGCAAGGATTATATTGTGTTTCCTTTGGATTTTTCTTCTGTAAAGGACGCAAAAGAATATGTGAAACTTCTTGATGGAAAGGTGGGGACGTTTAAAATCGGCCTTGAGCTCTTTATTGATCAGGGGCCGTCTGTGGTTAAGATGGTGAAAAATGAGAGCAGCGCAAAAATATTTCTTGATCTTAAACTTCATGATATTTCAGCTACTGTTCAAAGAGCCATGGAAAGGGTGGCAACCCTGGGAGTAGATCTTGTAACGGTCCATTGTTCATCCTTGGCCATGCTTGAAAAAGCAGTGAAAGGTGGAAAAGGGAAAACAGAAGTCCTGGGGGTTACTCTTTTGACAGACAATGATGCCAATATGGTTGAAGCCGCAGGGTTTAAAGATAAGTTTGTAAAAGACCCAGGTCTTCTGGTCATGCATCGGGCAAAAATGGCATATGAAGCCGGGTGCAAAGGGGTGATCTGCTCAGGCCAGGAAGTCCAACAGATAAAGAAAAGGTTTGGAAAATCTTTTTTGGCTGTAACACCGGGGATCAGACCTTCCTGGACGTTTCTTGAAAATGATGACCAAAAAAGGGTAACCACACCTGGCAAGGCAATTACCCTTGGCAGTGATCTGATTGTCATTGGCCGACCCATAAGGGATGCCGATGATCCTGCCGCAGCTGTCCAGAAAGTTATTCAAGAAATTGAAGCGGCCCTGGGTTTGGCTTAGGGCTCGCTCAAAAAT
>CAYWGN010000048.1:0-25491 GCA_964457495.1 uncultured Desulfobacula sp. | reverse complement strand
GGAATGGCGGTCTTTTCTGAACAATGATCTGATTTTATTAACCGACATTCCTTCATGGAAAGGCTTACTGCAAATATGGTAAGCAAAATGCAGAACAAAAAAACCCTGGGTATTATCAGAAGAACTTTGATTATAGGGAAACAAAATCCGTATAAATTCTTTATCTGATGAAATCGAAAAACTTACTGGAATTATTTTTTGCCAGGGATTTGAAAAAGAATAACCCGGCAACCTAAAAATGAAATTTTGACAAAAAAATATTTTATATTGACACCCGGATTTTTTAAAGGTAGTGTTTAAAAATGATGGATAAAAAAAGATTTTTAGCTCATAAAATCGAGACACTCATGGGAATGTTTCCCTGTGTGGCAGTGATCGGTCCCAGGCAATGTGGAAAATCAACACTGGTAAGGGCTTTGTATCCGGACTGGAAGTATTATGATTTAGAGCGGCCTGATGATTACCAGCTTATTACGGGTGACCCTCTGGGTTTTTTTACCCGGCAGCGCGATAAAACCATTATTGATGAAGCCCAGCAGTTTCCGGACCTGTTCAAAGTCCTGCGCGGAATTATTGATCAGGACAGGAAAGCTTGTGGCCGTTTTCTGCTGACCGGTTCAAGCTCTCCCGAAATCGTCAGGGGATTGTCCGAGAGCCTTGCCGGACGGATTGCCACTATTGAGCTTTGGCCGTTCAAGATGGGGGAGTTTTACGAGAAACCGCTGCCGAGCATTTATGAGTGTTTGATAGAGAGTTCGACTTGCCTTGCTGACCTGGTTGATCTGAAGACGTCTATCACCATTAATCAACTCTATGAGCACTGGCTACTGGGTGGCTATCCAGAACCCAGGATAAAGGGAAAAACAAACCCGCTTTTTTACGGGCTCTGGATGGATGAATATTTCACAGACTATATCCGCCGTGATATCCAACGCCTTTTTCCACGTCTCAATACCCACAATTTCAGACTTTTTATTAGAAGTCTGTCTTATCATTCCGGCACGATTATTAATCAATCCTCCATTGCAAGAGCTTTGGAAGTGAGTTCTGTGACAGCCAGGGAATACCTGGAGATACTCCACAACACATTTATTTGGCGGAACTTACGCAGTTTTGAAAAAAACAGCCTGAAAAAAATTCAAAAAATGCCTAAGGGGTTTTTTCGGGACCAGGGTATTCTCCATCATCTACTCAAGGTGGACGAGATTGACCGGCTTCTCATCCATCCCGTGGCCGGCACTTCTTTTGAGTCCTTTGCCATAGAAGAGATTATCAGGGGGTTTCAAAGTACTTTAAAGCATGGAATCGATTTTAATTTTTATCGAACCCGTGACAAAGCAGAGATAGACTTGATTATTGATGGCCCATTTGGGTGTATTCCCATTGAGATTAAATTGGGCACCAAACTAACTCAGCGTATGCTTGGGCCTTTAAAATCCTTTCTTAAGGAAACAGGGGCAAAGTTTGGTATCGTGGTTAACAATTCCGAAAAAATTGAAATTGTGGCAGATAATATCATCCAGATCCCGGCTATTTATCTTTAGCTGTGCCTGATAATGAGACAGGAATGGACCTTCACGGTGTGAAGGAAGGATATCGTCAAATAGGAAACTATTAACGTGGCAATTTATTTGTTCTTTGCAGGGTATAAAATTTTCTGGCTTGTCTTCAATTTCGTTCCCTTAATGGCGTTGCTGATTGTCAGAAAAAAGTATCTGTTCAACTAGAGCAAATATCAATGCAGACGTGAAAGAAAATTTTTTGGCCATGGTAATTGGGTCTGGGAAATGTGCTTAAAAAATGAAGAAATTAAAGGAAGCTTGATGATTTTAAAAGATAACAATTTCCACCAGTTTCAACAAGAGGGCTGGCAGCGCATTGCCCATAGATATGATCTGGCCTGGAGCGGGCTTGTCCGACCTTTCACCCATCATCTGCTTGAGGCTGCAAAGGTAAAATCCGGCACCCGCCTGCTTGATGTGGCTTGCGGGCCTGGATATGTCGGGGAAATGGCATTTGCTCTCGGGGCAATACCCACTGGCCTGGACTTTTCCTCTGAAATGGTTCGCATCGCAAGAGACCGGAATCCTTTGATCCAGTTCCATGAAGGCGATGCCCAGGACCTGGATTTTGAAGAAGATTCTTTTGATAGCGTTGTTATGAACTTTGGATTGCTTCATCTGTCAAGGCCGGAGGCTGCTTTTTCTGAAGCCTTCCGGGTGCTTCGACCTGGAGGGTGGTATGGTTTTACTATTTGGGCAAGTCCAGATAAAAGTCCGGGAAACAGGATTGTTGCAGAAGCTGTAAAGGCCTGTGCCAGTTTTGATGTTCAATTACCAGAAGGTCCTGATTATTTTGCTTATGGAAATCCAGATGACTGCCGCAATGCCCTGGGTGAGGCAGGCTTTGATCCGTTGTCACTTGTTTTTCGATCAGTGACTGTTGAATGGAAGGTTCCATCGGTTTCGTTCATTTTTGAATCTGAACGGGATGCCGGTGTTCGAATTGCTGCCATTCTGGCCGCTCAAAAACCAGAAGCCCTTGCAGCGATAAAAGAACATATTGAAAAATCCGTTGGTGCCTATGAAAGAGGTGATGGTTTTGTCATCCCCTTTACTGCCCATATAGTTGCTGTCAAGGCTTTATAAATCCAGGGTCTCCAACATGAAGTCCACATCTTTTTCGTTGATGCAAATGGCAATTTTTGCACGGCATTCGGCTTTATGCTGGAAGACATAGGGTGGGCTTTCCAGTATGAAGTTTTAACCTGAAGGTCACACGTAAAATTAAGTTGTGGAATTGCTGGTGAGCTATGTTTGAAATCAGCCAAAATTTGATGTTTTTTCATCAATTTTAAAAATTTAAGAATTATTTACACCCGGCCCGGCTGGGTGCATATTTCAACGCTTTAATAATTTTTCATACTTTCCTTGACAAAAAGCAAGTTCCTATCACTTCATCTTTGATGCGAGTATTCCCTCTATGGTTTCCATCACATTTTTGGCCAAAGGTTCCGGCTTATGCTCTCCCAAAATCGTTTTAACACGTTCGTTCAGCACCTTCCACAGGTCTTTTTCTCCGCCTTCCTTCCACCTTTCATGATTGGCACGGTTGAACAGCTTTGGGTACCAGATATTTCTGAAATGCTGCATGGTGTGTTTTTCCTGAAGATAATTTCCCCTTGGGCCGACTTTGTTGATTATATTCGTGGCAAGACTCTCCGCATCCACTGTGACCCCCTTTAAAATATACTTGAGCATGTCGATTAGTTCATCTGAAAGGACAAGCATTTCGTAAGACGCGGTAAGACCGGATTCGAGATATCCCACATCATGGACCATGCTGCTGCCTGCCATGCCGGCCTGCATCAGCGAAACGGAAGCTTCGGCTGCGGCCTGCTGGTCAAGAACCTTGGCATCAGAACATCCGCCGGTGTTAAAGTCCGGCAGGCCGTAATATGTTGCCATCTCCTTGCCGGCCACATGAACCAGAAAAGCTTCTGGGCCACTGTAAACATTGACCGAGGTTTTCATATCCATGGGAGTGCCTCCACCGCCATACAGGATAGGAGCTCCCTTGCGCTTGAGCTGTGAAATGACAAGACCGCTGAGGAATTCAGCCGTTTGGAGGGCAAGGGTCCCGGCTACTGTTACCGGAGATGTTGCACCCATGATCGGCGCGCTGACATAAGCGCACGGGATAAAATTTTCTGCACAAAACAACAATTTCTGCAGGGATTCAGGGGCATGTTGCAGCGGTGTGATCGGTTCTGCATAATGGATTAAAAAGGGTTTTTGTTCCAAGGCTTTTTTGCTTCCACATACAACTGAGGCCATGCGATGAATATCCTTGAGCCCCTCCAGGCTCCATGCGGTAAAGAGAATCGGCTTTGTTGTGTTGTTTAACATGAGAGCAAAATTGTGGCGGTCTGAAAGGTTTGGATCGCACTCTTTCGGTGAAACCCCGCCCATTGAAGCAACAAAATCGATATTGGGCAGTGCATCACACAATCGGGCCACACGGGCTACGTCCTGGCCTTTTGTAGGCCGCCTCTCGCCGGTTTCTATGTCCATGACGAATGTGGTGTCGGTACCCGGGCCGAAATGGGCGTTGAGGCCTTCGAACCTCATTGCGGGATTGCCGTTCCGATCATAAATGGTAATCCGTGAAGGAGCGGATCGAAGTGCTTCCTCCACAAGGTGAAAGGGTATTTTTACCATGTTATCGGAAAGGATACATGCGCCTGCTTTTTCCAAAAGATCAAGCGCTTCCGGCAGCATAACCTGAACCCCGGTTCTTTTCAGGATTTCAAGTGAAGCAAGGTGGATCTGTTTTATTTGATCCTGGTTAAGAATCTGTAACCGGGGTCTAATTTGAGCATTGAAATGATTTGCTAACATAGCAGAACTCCATTTTTTCTCCTGAATTGATAAATAAACTTTATTGATCAGGGAGCCGGCAATGTGGATTACCAACCCCCTGAAGAAATCAATCAACAAAAAACAATATGTTTTTGTCAAATAAATTTACTTGAAACTTATAGCCCAAGGTGCCATGCGGCCGTTGGGGTAAAGCGGTCCGATATCAATATTTTCCTGGGCCACTCTTATTTTAGATCCGTGGGTAAGCCATATGGCCCAGCAATCCTTATCAATCTCCTTTTGAGCATCAATGTAAATCTGTGCCCGTTTCCCGGTATCAATTTCACTCATGCCGGCATTCATGAGGTCATCATATCTTTTGTTGCTCCATTGGCTAGGATTCCAGCCATTTCCTGTTGTAAACCAGCTGGTCGCATACCCCGGATCAATCGTCGTGGTAAAATACTGAATGTACAGGTTGGGTTCACCTTTGTTTGATGCTTCGTTAAATGCACCGACTTCTTTGATCTGAATGTTCACTTTCACTCCGATCTCGGACAGATTCGCTTTTATGACCTCAGCAGCAATCTTGGCTCGATCATCGGTCCATACCAGCAGGGTGACTTCGAATCCATCAGGCTTGCCGCCTTCTTTCAGCAGCTCTTTTGCCTTTTTTAAATCAACCCCATATACTGGAGCTTCTTTCCACTCTCCGAGCATTCCGGGCGGCAGCATGCTGTTTGCCCTTTTAACTGTGCCGAAAAAAGCGGCTTCAAGGATTTTATCCATATCAACAGCATAACGGACTGCCTGTCGAAGCTTAAGATTATCAAAAGGCGGTTTGTTAACAGTAAATCCCAACCACCAGTATAGCAGGGCCGGTTTAGTATATACACTCAGTTTCTTGTTTTTCTTAATGGACGGCAGACTGGGAAGAGAACACCGGCCGATGTCTATTTCACCTGTCTTTAATGCAATTTCAACAGTCGTGTCTTCAACGATTGGTAGAAAAGTGAGCTGATTGATTTTTCCTTTTTCTCCCCAATAGTTTTTGTATATGACCAGTTTAACATACCCTTTGGGTTCCCAGCTATCAAACTCATAGGGGCCTGTGCCGATGGGATTGGCCGCAAATTTCTTATTACCCATCTCAGTAACGGCTTTTTTACTGACAATCATACCGGCATTCAAGGGAAGAGTTGATGTGAACAGCTGGGCCATTCTGTCTTTAAGTACCAGTCTTACGGTATATTTATCCACAACTTCCACATGGTCCAACTTATCCCAGGCACCCTTTTCAGGAGATTTTGCCTCAGGATCAATAATCCGTTCAAATGAAAACTTCACATCCTCGGCTGTCATTTCACCATACCCTTTGTGAAAATTGACCCCTTTACGCAATTGAAACGTAATTTGTTTACCATCCGCTGACATGTCATAGGATTCCGCAAGATCAGGAACGACATCCCATGTTCCCTCCTTATATTTCACCAGTCCATTATAAATGCAGTTCATGATTGTAAATTCCCGTTCGACACTGGTGAGCCAACCGGGATCCATTGTGTTAACGTCCTCCCAGGTAGCGATCTTGAGTTCTTCCTTGCTTTTTGCCGACGCTGAAATCGGTATGATCAACAACAATGCAATTATTGTGATCACAGCTTTCTGGATACTCATTTTTACCTTCACTTTTTACCTCCTTGAAATATTGGGTTTGTATATCAAGTTCTGAGAACAATTAAATTCAGAACTTTAGCAGGCATTCTTATTCATTTTTCATTGGTACTGGATAATGGGCCTGGGCAAAAGCATCCATATCCTTTTCCAGAGACTGTCCCAAGGCAGGTTGCTCATAGTTCTCAAGCATCTGCTTGACTTTTTCATTAGCCCGGGTATAGGCATCTTTTAATCCATTTTTTTCCCAGTTAAGATATGAAGTGCGGGTAAATATTTGAGGATTGTAAATTTCTGTCCTGAAATGTTTGAAAGTATGCTCTTGAGTCAGGTAATTACCTTTTTGCCCCACATTCATAATCGTTTCCATAGCAAGGCTATCCTCAGTGAACTCCATGGGTCTGAGCATTCTTTTTACCTGAGTGGCAATTTCTGCATCAAGCACAAGTTTTTCAAAGGAGCCGATACCGCGGCTTTGCAAACTTCCAAGTCCGGGAAGGAGATTAACACCGCAACTGATGGCATTGACAAAATGATACGCAGATTCCGCACCGGCCTGAAAGTCAACACAGCATGAATCAGAGAGACCTACATCACCTCTGGTCGGGAGGCCGTAAAACTTCGCCATCTGGGTACAGGCACGCATGACAATGCCTACTTCCGGAGCAGAGGTTGCTGAAACAGCAGTTTTCATGTCCGCAATTGTAGCCAGGATACCATAGATAACCGGCGCACCCGGGGAAACAAGCTGGGAAAGCACAAGAGGAGCAAGCACCTCAGTGTTCTGCAACACGATAAGCCCGGGCAGGGTAACCGGCCCGGTCATTCCACCCATGGGCATGGGACTGATACAAGACGCAATTCCCCATTCTGCCAGGTCGATACACCTGTCGCATTGACTGTTTTCAAGGGTAAGGGGAGACCTTGGATTATAGTTTCCGATACCATAGGAAATTCCTTCAAGGGAGTCATGGTTCATCTTTTTTTTATTAATACCAAATGTAATGGCAAGTAAGGGTGCACCCCCACCAAAGACACAGTTTACAGGTTTATCTGTAAGTTTTAATTGCCAGATAAGTTCGTACAGGAGCGTATTTTCCGCGGGGATATCCTGGCTTGAGGCAATCAGCTCCCTTGTATATCCTATGGGCTCCAGCTGCTGATTCAATTTAAGGAAATTTTTAAAGTCTTTACTGGAACTGGTTCGTATACCCCCATTAAAATCCACAATAAAAGGAGCACCGGCATTGTTGGAAAAAGAAAAATGTTCGCCTCCTACCCTAATATCATTTTCCGGGTTTCGAGCCTTAATAGTGAATTCTTCAGGAACCGTTTCAAGTGCTTTTTCAATATCCGGGCTTTTGATATAGACAATCTCACAGTCAACTTTGAATCCGTGTTTCTTGAAAATACTTCTGGCCCTTTCAGAGTCGAACCAGAACCCTGTTTTTTCCAGGAGCTCAACGGATTTTTCATGTATTAACGCAATTTGTCCCCTGGTTAGTGCCTGCAAACGATCATAAGTATTTTCCATAGTACGAATTTCCGTTAAATAGATGTGCCAGTAATATAAATTCAGCCAGTGCCCGCTTGTATTAATATCAGAGTAGGGCTGAAATAATTATTGCCATTTTTTATTGTTACAAGACTCAGTCATTTCTATGTAACATTCAAAATTTGAAATATGGCTTTCAAATTATTCTAATGGTATCAAAAGGCATGTAAATTCAAATAATAATTCAAATGATTAGAATTTAAAATACTTGTCTTATCAATGATAATAACTGTTACATTAACATATTTTTAATGTCAATAAAAATTATCAAAGTATGTAATTTAATTTTGAATTCATTTTGATATGCATAATTGGTTGTAGAAGATATAATCATAACATATTGATAATATATATTATTTTTATATCAATATGACGAGCATTTTAACATGGTCAACCTCCGTCGGTATATGTGTGGAAATGAGTCGGATTTAAAAAGGAATAAAAACAAATCATTCTAATAAATAATGTAACAAATGATACATAATACACTCACAGTCTGTAGTTGAAAAAAAGTATAAAGGGAGATATAGGGTATCTATTAAGGTAAAAATAATATAAATATAAAGAAGACACACTGTTTTAGAATGATGTTATATTTTTATAGACTTTAAAAAATTGGATACCCGCGTTGACTAACGATTTCCCCAATGAGATAATCACCAGAGAGTTTTTGAAACTAACTCCCAAGAACCGTAAACTTGGCGAGTACATCATCTCCGATCCTGTAAAAGTCACTTCAATGAGTACCCGCAAGCTTGCAGCCACATGCAGTGTAAGTGAAGCAACCGTAGTAAGGTTTGCTCAAAAACTTGGATTTAATGGATACAATGAATTTCAGAAAGCCTTGATCAATGAAATTCAGTACAAGATGACCCTTGCTGCTACCGGCAACAGCAGTCCCTTACATGAAGATACATTGCCAAATATGAGATTCAGAGAATTTGTCAATGCCAACATAAAAAAGATAATGAAATTCGTGGAAAACCTTGACTTTAAAATTCTTTATCAATTGATTGAATATCTTCAGGAAAGTTCAAAGGTTTATGTGATCGGTTCCTATTGCTCCTATGCACATGCCAGTCAATTCGGATGGTTTCTAAAAGAGGTCCGCCCCGGCGTTCAAATTATAAACGGCAGTAACAGCAATAGTCTGGAGATTTTGGCCGAATCAGAGGCTGATAGTCTGGCAGTTATAATCAGCCAGAAACCCTATCCGGCCGAATTGGTCAGGCTCTCAAGATATATTAAGGAATTAAAAGTTAAACTGGCGGTAATCGGAGACGTATTACCCTGTCCGATGGTCTGTTTTTCCAACATATCCATAATGGATTCTTCCTTTAATCTGTCCGCGGCAGGTCTTCCGATAATGTTCCGGTTCATTGCCGATGAACTGGGTATCCGGGATAATGATTCCGTTAGTAAACATAAAGCACTATTAGCCAGAGCCCGTCTTGACAACCGTATCTTTTTTGATCATCCCGAGATTCTGAAGATCGGCAGATGGCAGGATATAACAACGCTGGACCCGGCGTTTATGAACAGCCTGAGCCGGGAACTCACAATCATGAACTGCGTTTATAACGGATTGGTAAAATACAACGAAGGCACATCAAATATTGTACCTGATCTTGCCAAATCCTGGGATATTTCAAGAGATGGGCATGAAATTACATTCTATCTTCAAGAAGGTGTTATGTTCCATAGGGACTACGGGGAAATGACTGCTGAAGATGTAAAATTCACTATCGAACGTATCAGTGATCCGGCTTCTTCCTCTCCTTTCAAAGACATGTGGAGTCCCTTAAAAACCATCCAGGTTATCAATCGATATACGGTTAAAATGATTTTGAAATATCAATACCCCAGTCTTTTTACATCCATTCTTCCGGCAAATACGGGAATGATTGTCTCAAAAAAAGCAGTAAAAGAAATGAGCGTTGAAAAATTCTCTTTCAACCCGGTGGGAACAGGGCCTTATCAGTTTGCATTGTATGCTCCGAATAATCGGATTGAACTTACTGCTTTCAGCCGGTACAAGGGGTTGCCGCAGTCGATTCCCCGCCTCGTTTTTGTTATCAAAGGCAATAAAGATGAGTTAGAAGAAGATATGGCCAATGGAAGACTTGATGTCATTCAACTCCCTTTGGTCAATATTAACAAATTAGATCGTTTGCCCAACCTTAATGTGATCACTATGGCCGGACAGCAAACCTGGTGGATCGGATTCACAGTCAATAGACCCAATATGGACAACATTAAAATACGTCAGGCTATCCGATCTGCTGTGGACGTGGAAAATATCATTGCTAAAGCATTTTACGGCTTTGCCGACCGGGCAAACTCTCTTTTACGGCCAGGACTGCTGGGCTTCTGGGAAAACGCTCCTGTTTACAGGCAGGATCTGGCAAAGACACGCCAACTGCTCAAGGAAGCGGGAATTGAAGATGGATTTAAAGTCAGCCTGCTGATGTCGCCTTCAAGAAATGCCCGCATTATTTCGGAAAACATCAAGATTGATCTGCAAAAAGTTGGAATCACTGTAGACATGGATCTCAGAGACATCAATGCCTTTAATAAAGCATCAAAAAGTGGGGATTGTGATCTTTACCTGTCATATTTCGGTTCCACACTGGAACCGGGATATAACATCAGATGGTTTAAAACGGGCCAGCCATGGAATTTAAGCCAGTGGAGCAACCTCGAATATGATAAGACGGTGAACATGGCTGAAATCGAGATGGATTTCAAAAAACGGAAGGATTTATATATCAAGGCCCAGGGGATCATTGATCAGGACTGTCTGGCAATATGGCTCACCCATGGAAACGGTATTGTGGTTCATCAAAAGGAAATTGATATCGGGAAAGTATATCCCAACGGTGAACTGGCACCATGGACAATAAAAAAATATAATTAAAATTCTCTTGTACAGCCTGTTCGTGACTTTAAAGATCAGATGTTATTCCTTTGGGAATCGCATTTGAGTTTAATTCTACTGCTGAATCTTTCCAAAAGGTTTCACGGATCTTGTATCCCTCCTTGTATGTGACGGTCGTTGGCTTATTTTGACTTTTAAATAAGCGAGGCAAAATTTTATATTCAAAATTGAATTTTTTTTATAATACAAAAATAAATACAAAAAGTATTGTCATTTGTAAATAAGTTTTTTTGTGTTAGGTGATTATGATGAGAGTATAGTATTGGACATTTTCGATCTTAATTGCTAACATGGCAAGAAAAATAGAATTATGAATTGAATACAAAAAGGAATTTAGATTGATCCAGAAAATTAAAAATTCAAGGAACAACGACCTTACAAGGGAAGCATACAACGATATCAGAAAGATGATTTTTTCAAATGAACTCAAGCCCGGACAAAAGATCCCGTACAGGAAGATGGCTGAAGGATCAAACATGAGTTTGACACCCGTTGTCCAGGCCCTGAAACATATGGAATTCATGGGCCTGGTACGTAATGAACATAATAAGGGTTTCTTTGTCGAAAAAGTGACTCCCCAAGAGATTGACGAAGCCTATAAGCTTAGGAGTATCATCGAACCTATGATGCTGGTCCAGACCATTTCGAACCTTGATGAACAAGGCGAAAAAAAGATTAGAACTGCTCTGGATGAATATCTTGATGCCTGTAAAAGAGGATCTTTAAAGTTAAAACTGGTTAAGGATATTCAATTTCACATGTCCATGGCAGAATTATCCGGTCAGAATTTATCCATCTTGATTCTAAGATATTTGTTTGATTTTCTATATCTGCGTTTTAGCCAAGAGCTTATTTTTTCACGTCCTTCAGAAGATTCAGCTACGGACCATTCTGCCATATTTGATGCGATTAAATCCAGAGATATTGAAACAGCTACCCTTGTTCTTAAGAAACATATAAATGACATACATATAAATGCTTTGGATGGTATACAAGATAGGCTTTCAGAAGTGGAGGAGATAATTTTTTAGCTGTCTAATAACAAATAGTATACTTAATATGATATAATCAGTTCGTACTGCATATAGCCTTTTTAACTTCTTTGAAAAATTCAATCCCCATGAAAAATTTTTAACCATAATTATGGCGGTATATCCTTATTGTAAAGGCAATGAGATATTAGTATATTTTTAAAATACAAATAGTTATAGCCAATAATAAAGAAATATTAAAATATAGTTAAAATATATTGACAAAGTGAATTACACTTTGTATTTGTTTTTATAAACGGTTCTCTTAACATCATGAAGGGTAAAAAAAGGAGTAAACAAACAAGAAGAGAGAATTATATAACTCAGGGGAGATCAAAACAATGCTTAAATACATTATCAAAAGAGTGCTATGGATGATTCCGACCTTGATCGGTGTATTAATCATTCTTTTCTGCCTGACTTACATGTTGCCCGGCGATCCGGCGACTGCAATGCTTGGCCCCAGGGCAACGCCTGAGTTGGTGGCGGCATTGAATACAAGGCTCCATTTAGATGAAAGCATGCCGGTCAGATTAGGGTATTATTTATTCGGCGTTGTTAAAGGCGATCTTGGAACCTCTGTCTGGTCCGGGCACAAGGTCAGTTCTCTTATATTTACAGCACTGCCGCACACAGTCTTGCTTGCAATATGCAGTCTGGGAATGGCAGCAGTCATTGGAATTTTTATGGGTGCGTTTGGTGCCGTTCGCCAGAACAGCGTGATTTCGAGAATTGTCACCATTGTTTCTCTTGTGGGTGTCGCTGTTCCGGATTTTGTTGCAGCCCTTTTACTCATGCTTTTATTTTGTGTCAAATTTCCAATCCTGCCTGCAATCGGTGCGGGTACTGAAGACGGGATCACGGGTATTGCCGTGCACCTGATTTTACCGGCCACAGCATTAGGCATCGGCTGGGTGGGTTATCTGTCTCGATTGACCCGGGAATCAATGGTGGAAGTTCTGGATTCTGATTATATTAGAACAGCAAGAGCTTTTGCTATTCCCCAACGATTAATTGCTAATGTATATGCATTGAAAAATGCTATTATTCCTACCATTACGGTGATTGGGCTTGGTGTGGGCAAATTATTGGGAGGTGCCGTGTTTGTGGAGATTATATTCAACCGGCCCGGGCTTGGAAAGTTGATCGTGGATGCGGTTTATGCACGGGATTTTCCAGTTGTTCAGGGAGGTATTCTGGTGGCAACGATTTTTTTTGTACTTGCAAACCTTTTAGCCGATATCTCTTATGGATTTGTCAATCCCCAAATCCAATATGAATAGCAAATAATAACAAAGATAAACATATTAGAGGCCTGAAACAATGAATACGACACTATCCAAAGTAATACCGGGTCAGATGAGTCTGACACCTCGATGGACTGAAACGCTTTCCATGGCTTTTAAGGCCATTGTAAAAGTTAAAGGCGGTCTGCTTGGAGCTGTTTTTATTTCCATCATGCTTTTATGTGCATTTTGTGCCCAGTGGATCACTCCCTATGATCCTAATGCACAGGATATTGTTCACAGATTTGCCGGACCCGGTTGGGCCCATCTTCTAGGTACCGATTATCTGGGAAGAGATATTCTCTCCCGTATCATTTACGGATGCCGCATAGCCGTGCTTGTCGCATTCGGCGCAGTAGGCCTTTCATCCATCATAGGCGTCTTTTTGGGTGTAATGGCCGGATATAATGAGGGGGAAAAAATTGACTATTTTCTTATCTGGCTGTTTGATATTGTCCGTTCTTTCCCACAGATTATCCTTGCCCTTGCCATCGTCGCTGTCCTTGGCCCTTCTTTAGTAAACGTGGTTATGGCTCTGGCATTTACAGCTTTTCCCTTTTATGGGCGAATTGCCCGTGCCCAGACGCTTTCCGTTAAGGAGGCAGACTATATCAAGGCAGCCGAAGCCATGGGGCAAAAACCGTTAACTATTATTTTAAGACATATTACTCCCAATATCATGGCCCCGGTAATTGTGTGCCTCGGTATGGATATGGCCACTATGATCATATGGGAGTCAGGGCTTTCTTTCCTGGGGCTGGGCGTCAGGCCGCCGACAGCTTCATGGGGCATCATGCTGCGAAACGGATATAAATATATCCAGGTATCCCCCTGGATGATTCTTTGGCCTGCCCTGGCCATAGCGTTTGCAATGATTGCCTTTTCTCTTTTCAGCGAAGGATTGAGAGTGGCATTGGATCCAAAGGAGCGTGAAAGATGAAAAAAGAAGACCCCCTGCTCGAAGTAAGTAAATTGACACTGGATTATCGACTTGGAAAACGAAAAATGAGGGCTCTGGACAGGGTCAGCTTTCAGCTCGAGAAAGGTGAAATAATGGGTGTGGCAGGAGAAAGCGGTTGTGGGAAATCCACACTGGGTCTCGCAATTATCAAGCTTCTGCCTAAAATTGCCGAAATCACGCGCGGAGAAATCCTGTTTGAAGGTCGAGACCTCTTAAAATTTTCCGAAGATGAGATGAACCAAAAAATACGGGGTCAGAAAATCAGCATGATCTTTCAGAACCCTCAACATGCTCTGAACCCTGTGTTTACTATTGAAAAACAGATGACGGATATACTCCGGGTTCAGGAAAAATATAAAAATAAAAGAAAGAGACCCCATCGTTATTTTCGCGATCAGGCTATAGAACGTCTCACGAGTACAGGGATTGCAGATCCTGCTGCTCGTTTATCCAATTATCCCTTTGAATTTTCAGGGGGAATGAAACAACGTGTAATGATTGGAATGGCCTTGTCATCCGGAACCTCACTGCTCCTGGCAGATGAGGCAACTACAGCCCTTGATGTCACCATCGAAGCCCAGATAAATCGGTTGATCTCCGACCTTGCTGCTGAATATGGAACATCTGTCCTATATATCAGTCACAATCTTGGCGTGCTTGCCGAGCTGGCAGATCGAATCATGATCATGTATGCGGGACGGATTTTTGAAATGGGGACCACGTCTGATGTATTTGATTCTCCCTCTCACCCATATTCTGCTGCGCTTTTGGAATCATTGCCCAGTCGCCAGGCCAGGGGCAAACGTCTGCTTTCAATTCCCGGATTTGTCCCGCCGCTGGATCAACTGCCCCAGGGATGCTCTTTTCATCCCCGTTGCCGGTTTGTCGAAGATATCTGTACAAGAGAAGTGCCACCATTTGAAGAGGTCACAGATGGCCACTGGTCAGCGTGTTTTTTAGACAAAAAAAGGGGGAGGAAACGATGGCAATGGATTTAATAGACATTCGAAATCTGAGAACTTATTTTTATCAAAACAAAGGACTTTTATCCAAAGTTTTTGGGGAAGGCATGAAAACTGTCCATGCTGTGGATGATGTAAGTCTGACAATTCAAAAGGGGAGAACATTCGGATTGGTCGGGGAAAGCGGATGTGGAAAGTCCACTTTGGGACAAACCATTTTCCGGCTGGTGAAAGCCCAATCCGGTGAGATCCTGTTCCAGGGCCAGGATGTTTTAAATATGGATCCGAAAACCCTTATGGGGTTTCGAAAAAAAGCGCAGCTTATTTTTCAGGATCAGTACGGGTGCATGAACCCGCGCATGACAGTGGGCAAGATTATTGCCGAGCCTTTATTGATGAGAGAGACGGGTAAGATGGATAAACATGATCTTTTTCAGGAGGTTGCCAAGCTTTTGCTAGCTGTAAATCTTGACTCTGATTCCGCGAAAAAGTTTCCCAATGAGTTTTCCGGTGGTCAGGCCCGTCGCATTGGCGTGGCAAGGGCCATTGCCTTGAACCCGATATTTATTATGGCAGACGAACCCACTTCAGGGCTTGATATTTCGACTGCGGCAACCATATTGAATCTGATGCAGGATCTACAGGACAAACTGGATATTACCTATTTATGGGTTTCCCACAATTTAAACCAGGTAAAATACATGTCAGATGACATGGCCGTCATGTACCTTGGAAAAATTGTAGAAATGGGACAGACAAAAGATGTATTCAATGCGATGGCCCATCCTTACACAAAAGCCTTGATTTCAGCGGTTCCACAGGTCTCGGCAAGTCAACAGAAGAAGACCATTTTTCTTGAAGGTGAAATTCCAAGCCCGATTAATCCCCCCTCGGGGTGCAGATTCAGAACCCGTTGTCCTCAAGTTATGAAAAAGTGCAAAACCCGTGAGCCCATCCTGACTGATCTGGGTGGCGGTCACCTGTGTGCCTGCCATCTTCATAGGGCAAATTAAAAAACAAAATTAATTCCGGAGATATTTAATATGCAAATTTCATGGTTTTCAAACTCTAAAAATGCCCTTATTCAATCGGGCAGACCTTTTGTAAAAATGCATGGGTTGCGCAATGATTTTGTTATGGTTGATGGCCGGAAACAATCTTATCTCCCCTCAAGAGAAGAAATTATCCGTATCTGTGACCGCCACGAAGGCATTGGAGCGGATGAATTACTGATTGTTGAACCACCTAAAACCCTGAATACATATGCCTTTGTCCGCATTATTAATACCGACGGACGGGAAGTGGAAGCCTGTGGCAATGCCACCCGATGCATTGGATGGTTGCTGTTAAAGGAATGTCGTCAAAAAGAAATTCGAATTGAGACCCTTGGCGGGGGGTTCTGACCTGTACCCTGGCTGGAGAAAAACAAGTGACGGTGGAAATGGGAAAAATCAGGACTGAATGGCAGGACATTCCTTTATCCAAAGAAATGGACACACTGCATCTCAATATCGAGATGGGCCCTCTTCGTGATCCTGTGGGCATTAATATCGGGAATCCCCATGTCGTATTTTTTGTGGATGATGTTGATTTAATTGATTTGTCAATCTATGGGAAAACACTCCAGACCCATCCGCTGTTTCCCGAGGAGGCAAATATTGGTGTTGCACAGTTGTTAAATCCCGAAACCCTGAAACTTATCGTATGGGAGCGCCCAGGCGCTTTAACAACTGCTTGTGGCACTGGGGCTTGCGTTGCCGTTGCAGCCGCCCATAGAAGAGGTTTGACCGATAAAAAATGCATGACGGTTATCATGCCCGCAGGGTCTGTTGAAATTGAATTCAAAGATCAGAATCTTGCTGTCATGACAGGGCCTGTAGAAATTTGTTACGTGGGTTATCTTGTCTAACGATAATGCTATGTTTACAGTTATTGGAGAATCAATACCACCTTGAGAAAAGTAAAGGAAGCAGTAGAAAAAAGTATCAGCTCAATTAGGCCAAATACAATTGCGGATAGTTTTAAATCCTTTGTATCAATAGTTTGTTGAGGTTATGAATATGCCGGCATTGCCGGTATATTCATAAATGAATATGCCGGCAATGCCGGCATATTCATAACAAAAGTCAAAGAGGTTATTATTGTCTGCTTACCTTTCCAATGGCAATATCCAGGGTCTCCAGCATGAAGTCCACATCTTTTTCATTGATGCACATGGGTGGTTTTATACGCAATGTATTTCCATTATATCCGCCTTTACCAACCAGAAGCCCAAGATCCTTTAAGGTTTCAAAGACCTCAACACATTCCTGGGAGGCTGGTTCCTTGGTCTGTCTGTCCTTGACAAATTCAACCCCGGTCATAAGCCCACTTCCCCTGATATCGCCAATGAGCTCGTATTTGTCCATTAAGCGGTGATATCCATTGAAGAGCCGGTTCCCCATGTTAAGGCAGTTTTCCTGGAGACGGTCCTTGTCGATGAGTTCCAGAACTGCCTTGCCAATGGCACAGGAAACAGGGTTGCCTCCAAAGGTGTTGAAATGGATTCTTTCAGTGAGTTTGGCAGCGATTTGAGGAGTGGTCACCACTGCAGCCAGGGGAGCACCATTTCCAATACTTTTTGCCATGGTAACGATATCCGGCGTCACCCCCTGGTATTCAAAGCCCCAGTAATGGGTTCCCAAACGGCCGAAACCCGTCTGGACCTCGTCCGCGATACATACCCCGCCGGCATCCCGGGTATATTGGTATGCTTTGTCAAGATATCCTTTGGGCAGGACCACAGTTCCTCCCACTCCCTGAATGGGCTCGGCAAAAAATCCTGCCACACGTCCCGGAGTGGTATGATCAATAACGCTTTTTACATCTGCGGCATATTTTATGCCGGCCTCGGGATCATCATAGCCATAGGGGCCGCGAAAGCAATCCGGCATAATGGTATGGCGAACTCCTGAGCCCTGATGGATATTGTATTTCCATGTGGAATGGGCTGTCAGTCCCATGGTGCTCTGGCTGCCGCCGTGATAGCCGTTTCTCAGGGCAATGATGTCATTGTTTCCAGTGTAGATCCTTGCCATGAGCATGGCAAGGTCATTGGCTTCAGAGCCGGAGTTTACAAAATAGCAGACTTCAAGGTCGCCGGGTAAGCGCTGGGCTAGCATTTCCCCGTATTCCGCAATAATCGGATTCAGGTATATGGATGGGTTATGTACCAGGGTCTTATATTGCTCAGCAACTATTTCGGCAATATAGGGATGGCTGTGGCCCACACTGACGGTGACAATGCCGCCTATGCCGTCCACATACCGTTTGCCTTTTTCATCATAAAGGTATTGCATGGAGCCTTCCACAATCATGATCGGCTTTTTGTAAAAGGTCAGTAAGGAGGGTGTTAAATAGCGTTTCCGCAATGCCATTACCTCGTCATAGGAAGGACCTGTATAAGGCTTGGGCTGATGATCATAGTCCGGCAGCTCTGGTGCTTTTATCTCTTGATTCATAAGAATTCCTCTTTTAATTGTCTGGCAGTCTTTTTTTAGATGCCGGAAAGTTTTTTGGTATGGGCTATCCTTTTTTTACCAGCCAGTTTCAATGCCAGGGAAACTTCAGGAAGGGCCTTGATCTTTACTGCCCCCTGCGTGTAATAGGCAATTGCCCGGGCTTCCATTTTTTGAGAATAGTCCAGAATCTGGGCACGACCCATGTTCTTATCGTCCCCGGCTTCAAGTACAAAGGGCTCCCTGAAAAAATCACTGATCGGTTCAAGGATCATTTCTGTTACATTTTCCCTTCTGGTTCGCAGGATATGAGCGATATTTTTTTTACCATCCTTTGCAAATTCCTGGAACAGGTCAAAAAGATCTTTCATTTCCGGATTGGTCACAACGGATTCATAAAATGCCATGTCCTGTTGTTCCATTTTTTCTGCAAAATTCAATAACCCGCCAAAGCTTGTGATGGGCATAAATGTCTTCCTCCATTTAAATTTTTGTACTTAAAACCAGCGCTCTATCACTACCTTGGTGTCTGTGAAAAAGTGAAATATTTCCTGGCCATGGGCTTTGATATCGCCAAACATGGAGTTGCCTGATCCGCCAAAGGGGAAAAAGCTCATGGGAGCGGCAATGCCGATATTGATTCCCACCATGCTGGGCAGGGCCTCATATTTGAATTTTCTGGCTGCAGCACCGGAATCAGTATACAGGCAGGCGGCATTGGCAAAATCCCTGGTATTGACCAGTTGAATTAGATCTTCTATGGTTTTGCATCTGACCACACAGACCACTGGGCCAAAGATCTCTTCTCTGGCAATGGCCATATCCGGTGTTACATTATCAAATATGGTGGGCCCGATAAAGTATCCATCAGGATATCCATCTACCTTGCAGTCCCGACCGTCCAGTAAAAGGGTGGCACCTTCGGCAATGCCTTTTTCAATATATCCAAGAACCCGGTCAAAATGAATCTTGCCGGCCATAGGGCCCATGCCTGTCTGGTCGCTGAGGCCGTCACCGACTTTTATGTTTTTGGCTATGGACAAAAATTTATCCACAAGCGTGTCGGCAAAATCTCCAACAGGTGCCAGGATGGAACCGGCCAGACATCGCTGGCCCGCAACTCCGTAAAAAGAAGTGACCAGAGAAGGCAAACCAGCATCAAGGTTAGCATCAGGCATTATTCCCACGACATTTTTGGCCCCGCCCAGAGCCTGCACACGCTTTCCTGTTTCGCCGCAGCGTTTGTAGATATGTTTGGCCGTGGCAGTAGAACCCACAAAGGATACACCCTGGATATCCGGGTGATCCAGTATGGCGTTTACCACATCTTTGGAGCCATGGACCATATTTACCACTCCGTCGGGCAGTCCCACCTCATCCAGGCATTCAAATATCTTTGTCTGGGTCATGGGTACCTGTTCTGAGGGTTTCAGGACATATGTGTTTCCGCAGACAATGGCGTAGGGCAGAAACCACCAGGGCACCATGGCCGGGAAATTATAAGGGACAACCCCGGCAAAAACGCCCATGGGCTGGCGATGGCCGGCACAGTCTATTCCTGTGGCGATATCTTCCAGGGTATATCCGGACATAAGGGTGGTGGCAGCCGTGGCATGTTCCACATTTTCAATCATCCTTCTTACTTCCGCCCGGGCCTCATCAATTATTTTTCCATTTTCCATTGTCAGGGTCTGTGCAATTTCTTCAAAATTTTCCTCAAAGACATCCTTTATTCTGAAGATATAGCGGGCCCGCGTCAAAGGCGGTGTTTTTCGCCATTGTACAAAGGCTTTCCGGGCTGCTCGGACAGCTTTTTCAACATCGTCTTTTGTACCAAAAGCAACCTGGGCAATCTTCTTTCCTGTGGCAGGATTTGTAACATCTCCCATAATTGTTCCGTTTGATTCCACCCACTCGCCATTGATATAATTTTTCATGATTGGTAATGTCATTGTTGTTTTTTCCCTTTTCTTAATCCGAGTATAAAAATTCTGTAACTCAACTTTCGTCCTTAAGTCCTTTCCGTCTGGGTCAGGTGTGTTTTATTGTGTTTTTATCAATAAGCCGACAAAAAAATGCGATAATGCAAGCCTGATCCCACTCACTTTAACCATTTGATCCATCTGTCAAATAATCCCAATAATGATTAAATCTGTGTGTTCCTAAATAGCAAAAAAAGCATGGCATGTCAATACAATTGTAAAAAATATTCGAAATATACAATTTGCATAGACAAATTAATCGAATGTTGATAATAAATATTAAAAAATTATTTTTATTCGATTAACAACCATTGTTTGAAAGGGGATATATGTCCATCCAGAAAAATGGGGGGAAACCCCGCATTATTGACGATACTGACCGGGAAATTATCAAATTGCTTCAGATGGACGGCCGGATTCCAAACACCCAGATAGCCAAAGATCTCGGCATATCCGAAGCCACAGTCAGAACCCGTTTGAACCGCCTCATTGAAGAAGAATATATTCAGATTGTGGCTGTGAGCAATCCGTTGAAGCTGGGATTTGAAACCGTGGGATATATCAAAATCGATGTGGATATCAAAAAGATTGATCAGGTGGCCCAGGAACTGGAAAAACTCAAACCCATTTGTTTTATCGTGCTTGCAACGGGGGAATCAGATATCTATACCGAGTTCGTGTGCCAGTCCACAGATGAGCTCAATGATTTAATTTTTAATAAAATTTATAAGATTGATGGGGTTATCAGGACTCATACATCCATGATCCTTAAATATGTCAAGCGCCGTTACGACTGGGGAACTGCCCTGGATGAGACTTGAAAAAAACTAAGCTCAGGCTTTCAGGTGGTGAATTTCAGGTTGGCAGCAAGGAGCGCAAAACTGCTTGACAGAACTCAATTTTTTGTCTTATACAGTCGGTCATGATTCTCGACTCTTTTTTGATACTTCTTCCTTTGATTTTTCTGGCTTTGGGCGGGTATGTTTTATCTGAATTCTACTCCCTGTCCGAGGACACCCTGATTCGGATTGTTACAGATTTTTTCATGCCTGTTTTAATATTTTATTCTCTTTATACTTCTGATATCAACCTTGCTAAAACCCTGAAGCTTTTGGGGGCTGTCAGCATTGTCCTGGCTATTTTGTTTATTGCATCCTTTGTTTACTGCCGCTTGTTTAAATTGGATCTTAAAGCCTTTGCACCACCGGTTCTCTTCATGAATTCCGGTTTTCTGGGGATACCCCTGATGAAGCTCTGGGGGGGATTTGCAGCAATGAATTATATCGTGATCTACGATCAGATTCAGACTTTTTATATATTCACCATTGGAATTGTCATTGTCACGGGTGGATTTACCCTGGTGGGAGTCAGGGAGATGGTAAAATCTCCGCTTCTGTGGGCCATTGTTGCCGGTTTTTTATTCAAACATCTGGAGATTCCCGTATCAAAGAACCTGATAGAAACCCTTGGATATTGTGGCGCAGGAGCCCCGGCTCTCGCTACTTTTGCCCTTGGCTGCTCCCTGAGAAAGAGAAGGGTTGTCGCTGATATTCATCTGCTATCCGGGCTGATATTCAGATTTGTTTTCGGGTTTCTTGCCGGATGGGCTGCAACAGTCATGCTGAATATCACGGGCATGGAACGAATAGTCGTCCTGGTTGCCTCATCCCTGCCATCGGCTGTTTTTAGCGTTGTACTGCCCTTAAGATATGGTATTGAAGCAAGATTTGCCGGAAGTCTGATCTTAATTTCCAGCATTCTCAGCATTTTCATCATTCCCATTGTTTTCTATCTCAGCAGCCTGTAATTTTCTCTGCCGAAAAAGATCAGGCCAGCCGCGCTTTTGCGCCACCTGGGCAATAGTGAAACCTCGGGATAAATCGCCATTTAGGAGAAATGCCAGTGCTGGCATTTCTCCTAAATGGTTATGAATTGTCTTTTGATCTAACCCCATCCATTTTCTCCATCCCAACTGCTGTGTCAGTAAAATCATTTGGATTATTAATTACCTGAAATCGCTGAGCAACCTTTTGGGCAGCATTTTCGATTTGATGAAGAATTTTTGATGCAAGTTCTTTGTCATACATAAACGGCCTCGCTGTCAATCCGTCTTTTTAAAAACGGATTCATTGAGTCTCTGTATGACACGATATCTACGGATTTGTTTAGTCGGTCTTCTAAATCATCTTTGATGCCTGCAAGAATAAAAAAATCAGGTTCGGAAATACGGACTACTATATCCACATCACTCTCATCACCAGCCTCATCACGAGCAACAGAACCAAAAATCCCAATAGCCAGAATATTATATTGATTTGCAAATTCCTTTTTATAATTTCGAAGGATTTTTATAATATCTTTTTTGCCCATTATTTTTCCTCAAAGTCTTTTATATGGGGTTGAGTGAATAGAATAAACATAAGTTCTTGCTCCTAACATATCAACAGCAGATGGTTAAACACTATTTCACATTTTCACATTCAATAATTGTTTGGGTGACCTTGATATTCTGATGAATACTCACTAATCATTTTTTTATCCAGAACACATAGAATGGCTTTATAGCAAAGAGTATGCATAACACTATGAACCATCTAAGATCCACCTTCATTAATTGAGAGGATAATTTTACTAGAACGAGAGTAAAAAATATTCCAACCAACTTTGCAAATTGTATTTCGAAAAAACTGAACTTTTCGACTTGTTGATTCACCTTTTCATCATTTTTCATTCTTAATACACAGAATGGTAAAATAACACAAAGTATACCTAACACAACAAACCACCAAATATTCACATTCAATATTTGAGGGAATAGCTTTACGATGATGGGGGTAAAACACATATTTGCCAATGCAACTAAAATCATATCGAAAAAACTAATCCTTCTCATTTTTAGTTTCTCCTGTTTTATATTATTTTGTTCGTCTAACCGACCGAGCTCACCGGCGGCAAATCGCGCAACGGTTTGCCGTCCGTGTGCAGCGATTTGGCCGTCTACTTTTTATAGGTTGGTGTTAGGTCCTTTATCATCGGGTAATGCTTGACATTTAGTGTCTTTAACTCTGCATTTCCTGCCTCGCAGGTAGCAGCTATGATTGCGTCTGCGAGCCCCACACCGTGAGACTTGCCATAATCACGCTTATAGAGTCCCCCGGTCTTGGCTATTTCAGACGTTACAGGCAGAACCCGGAAGAGAGATATAAAATTCTCTAAAACTTTTAGTTCTGATTCCCCTTTTATGCCGGCATACAACTCTGCAACAACGATGGACGACAAAATGATCTGAGAGGAATTTGCGTTAACAAAATTCACCGCCTTACTATAACCCCGCAAGAAATCAATCAGTACGTCTGTGTCAAGAAGAAGTGCTTCTGCCATGATTAGTCCCTGTCCCATTCAGCCCGTATTGCCTTAAAGTCAGGAAGATCCGCACGGTTTTTCCAGATTCCGGCAGCCTCCCGTAATACAATTTCCCGCCGACTGTTGCCCGCTTGGTCGATGAGACGGTCAACTGCTTCTCGTATGAGTTCACTTTGTTTTTTCCCCAATGTTTTTGAAATGGCTGCTAATTCAGAGCGTTGACACTCTGTCAGGTATATTTGGGTTCTTATCATGCTACACCTCCGATAATGTATACACCACAATTATACATCGTTTTGACTTTCTGTCAAGGCTAACGCCATGCTAAGCAGCCAGTTTTGAAGCGTAGCACCGAAACTGGTCTGTCTTTAGCGATTTGTGCATTTTATGGTGTCCAATTTAGGGAAAGTTTTCTATTTGATTTAATACAATCACGTAGATATAAATTAATTAAATTTTGATATGGCACACCTGTTTCCTCAGCTAAACTTTTAAAATATTCTATAATATCAACACCCATACGCATGGTCACCTGTTTTTTTAAATTTTTAGCGTAAGGGTTTTTCCGCCCTTTCATTTTATCAAAATCATATTCTTTTCTCATGATAACCTCCTGAAATAAACAATTTGCTCCTTTTTAGTTGCTTTTCTTGCTGTGATAATTCTAATTTCAGAATCATCTTTGCGATAGCAATGGCATACAACTAAAACTCTAAGGCTTTGATTTAAACCTAAAAGAATGAATCTCTCCTCATTGATGGAATGATCAGGATCATCAAATTCAATAGCATTTTCATCAAAAAATATAGTTTGAGCTTCTTCAAACGCAATATCATGTTTACGTTTGTTTGATATATTTTTATCATCATCCCAAGTGAAGATCAGTTTATTCATAATTACATGATAAGTATATTATAATTAGTTGTCAAGCTGTAATTGTTGAAGATCTTGGATGCAGAACCACTAAAATCTGCGGCTCGCGCCGGGTAGCCTGGGGCTGTTGCCAGCCCCAAGCCCCCTAAGAACCGGACGTGAGGCTTTCACCTCATCCGGCTCAAGCATTGATAAGGCGTGTTGCCACCCCCGACAGTTGTCTTCGTTCCCAACGGGCTTTGAGATAGTCCCTCCATACAGGATCATATGGATTGACCTTTGCTCTAATCTTTGTATGCCTGATAAGCCGGGTAGGGCCTATTAAAATCAGAGGTTCAGGATTACCTTTTTCCATGAATCGCCAGTCTCGACCTTTGATCCTTCGGTAATATTTACCTTTAACCCATCCTTTATACTTATTTGGATGCCTTCTCCTGGCCCATTTCCATGTCATTTGCCAAAATGCATGGTCAAGATCCCCGAATACCTTCCGGCTGACCACATGTCTGTAATAGTTAGCCCAACCGCGTATGATGGTATTCAGCTTGGCAATAACGACGTCGGGTCGCCTGGTTTTATTGGCATTCAGATAGTCTCTGACTTTAGCTTTGATACGTTTAATGCTGGATTTTGATGGCTTTATCAGCAGTTTGCCTTTGTACTTCCTGACATTGAAGCCAAGAAAATCAAAGCCATCATCAATATGTGTGATAATGGTTTTCTCTGCTGACAATTCAAGATTCCTGATTTTAAGAAACCCTTCAATCAAAGGTTTGACCTTATGTTCAAGTAGTTCAGGAGAACGGCTTGTTATAATGAAATCATCCGCGTACCTGACGAAGTGAATTTTGTCAGTTTTCCTGAAGTTGTCTGCAAGGAGGTTCTGAATACCGTCAAGCGCCATATTAGCAAGCGTCGGTGAACTTTCACTGTTGCTCGCTAATATCCTTCTCGATGATCTTGACAAGGAACTGGAAAGACGCGGCCACCATTTTGTCAGGTATGCAG
>CAYWGN010000047.1:0-25915 GCA_964457495.1 uncultured Desulfobacula sp. | reverse complement strand
CTGTGCTGCTGCAATAAAAGCCATTGATATTTGTGACAGTGATGAGGGCCTTGCCCTGCTGAAAAATTTAAAAGAAAGAACGGCCCAGTTCAGGCAGGGGCTTGAAACACTTGGAAAAGAATCCATTCCAGGTCCCCATCCCGTTGTTCCGCTGATGGTGAGAGATACCCAAAAAACCCATGCGCTTGTAAAATATTTATTTGATCATGGCGTGCTGGTTGTCGGATTGACCTTTCCCGTAGTGCCCAAAGGGGATGAAACCATCAGATTTCAGATTAATGCCTGCCATACATCGTTAGACATAGAATATGTTATTGAATTATTAAATGCTTTTAAATAATGCCTGAACGAATATCTCGTTCAGGCACGATTTTAAGTACCAGTTGAATATGAACCAGGGATTTTTCTTTTGCAAGGGCTTTGAAGGGGCAGCCGATATGTCCAGTGAAACCGTTTTTACAGCCATTGTGGGCATTCTCTTTCTAAATGATCCAGTATCCTGGCGCTTCCTTGTCGGCGGGACACTTATTGTGGGAAGCGGGTTTGTTCTGAACTGGATAGGCAGGATGAAAGCAAAAGAATGTCACGGGTAAAATGTTTTTGATATAAATGTAATACAGTGAACAGCCCTAAATGAAACTTATTATATTATAAAAATTACAGTGGAAATATGAACTGTAACTCTGGCACAAGGTCATAAAATTGAATTGAAATTTTACGCTGAAAAAATGCGACATACCATATATGGGAGTGTCTTCAATTGGACTGGACTGGGTTTTTAAAATGCCAATATACGTCATTGGTTTTAAGCTGAAACCCCATATAGATAGACTTAGTGCTTAGTTTCAGATGTGTCTCATTCCCCCTAAAAAATCAAAAGAATATCCTATCAAGTTTTTCGTTATGATTGGGCCAATAAAAAAAATAAAATAGAGTTGTCATTTCCCACAACATTTTTTAAATTTTAAATTTGTTCCGCATGGGCAAGGTTGGTTTCGGCCCGGTGGTGTGCTCCTTATACGGCGACTGGCTTTTGATCTGAGTTCCCGTTGAATGGCACTGGTTTGCCTCTCCCGTAATTCTTTTGCGATTATCTGCAACTTATCTTGTGTATAACTTATGAGGTGCTGCCAGCCGGCACATAGCCAGCTAAGCTTTATAGAAGTAGCTTCTCCGTATACCCTGTGTTTCAAGCAATCCCCCATACACAGGTCCAGGCAGTCACATGCTGTGCATAATGAATTATAGCAGGATTTTTGTGCCCCAAATTCATTATAAATTGATGCACTCAATGCATCTTTCCAAGACATATTCATAATGTTTCCGATTTTCAGATTTTCTTGTACAAAAAAATCACACGGATAAATATTGCCATTGTGTTCAACAACGAAGTATTGGCAGCAGTTGTCTCCTAAAGAGCAAATATTGGAAAAACCATCAATCAATTTTTGTAATATAGAATCGAAATTGCGAATCGAAACCGTTTTACTGTCACACGAATACCACTGGTCAAAAATTGTACACATAAAATCGCCCCATTGTTGGCCAGTAATGGCAAACGGCATCAATGCGCCCTTTTCATTGAATTCTACACAGGGTATGTACTGGTGATAGTAAAACCCCTGATCAACCAAATAGCTATAAACATCTTTTGCACAGTGCACATTGGCTTGGGTAACCAGAACGAGGATATTGAATTCAACCTGGTGGCGTTTTAGTGTTTTGATACCCTTCAAAACATCTGTATGGGAGGGACCACCTGCTTTGGTTGTCCTGTAGCGATCATGGATTTTTGCAGGTCCGTCAAGACTGCAGCCAACAAGAAATCGGTAGCGTGCAAAATGTTCGGCAAATTTATCATCAATCAAAATAGCATTTGTTTGTATGCCGTTTGCGACCCGGCTATCGGCCCTGCCATATTTTTTCTGGAGATCGACAACTTTGTGAAAAAAATCAAGCCCCATCAGTGTAGGCTCTCCACCCTGCCAACCAAAGGCATAAACAGGCTGATTCGTGGTCATATATCCTCGGATCATTTTTTCGAGTACCACTTCAGACATCCGATGTTTGAGTGTACCAGGAAAAAGATGGCATTTTTCAAGGTAAAAGCAGTACGCGCACCTGAGATTACAATCTGCAGATGTCGGTTTTACAAGCAGTGAAAACGGTTTTAAAGGGACTTTAGATCTATTCACTTCCTTGTCCCGGCGCCGGTGTAGCTCCTTTTGCACCCATACGAAATGCTTTATCTCTCCCACCAAATTTTTTGATCAACTCGGCTTGATCTGCTTTGGCTTTAGCGTCTACTGCTTCAGGATCGAGATATTGTCGAAGTTTTCTTTCAAGCATTTCCAAAACAGATGCATAATTTTTATCTTTAGCGAGATCGATGGTTTCTTCAGGATCATTTTCAAGATCAAAGAGCTCTGGCGGAAGTCCAACGTAGTAATGATATTTGAATCGGCCTTTGCGAAGCATGTAAGCTCCTGAACTTGACCCAACTGCGTGGTATTCACTCAGCACAACCCGCTCAAGATTCTCGGGTGCATTCATTAATTCAAAAAGGGAGTTTCCAGGTAGATTATGTTCTTCGTCCTTCATAGAAATACCAACTCCCTGCAAGATAGTCGGGTAGCAGTCAACCAGACTGACCGGTGTCCGGCAGACCTGCCCGGCAGACACCTGCGGGCCAGCTATAATCATAGGAATTTTCGTACTCTCTTCATACAGATTGGACTTGCCCCACAACCCACGGGCACCGAGATTATCGCCATGGTCACTGGTGTAAATGATACGTGTTGTATCAACCAGTCCGCAGTCTTGCAGTGCATCAAGAATCATACCGATTTGTGAGTCGAGAAACGTGCACAAGCCATAGTAAGCTCGCCTTGCCAGTTGTCTTTCATTCTCATCGGCAAAAAGGCCTTCCTGGGACATAAAGCGTTCCTGGGTCTGGATCCAGGGATGGTGTTGGTATCCGTCGCGCGGATGGAGTTTGCGGGAAGGCAGGCAATCCAACTGGTAGCGATCCAAATACTCTGAGGGAACAACCAAGGGAAAATGAGGAGCGGCAAACCCCACATAAAGCATCCAGGGTCGATCTTGATCTTCTTCCTCCCCGCGTTGCTGCAACCACTCACAAGCTGCATTAGCGCATTGCCGATCATAAAGGTTGTAGTTGGACACTCCAGGACCAATTTTGTGAAACATCCGCCGCTCAGGGCCTCCTTCCGGCAAGGGGTCACGGATCGATCCCCACACTTGACCAATGCCGTCATAAATATGCATGGTGTTAATCTGGTGATCAAAACCAAGAGAATCTTCCTGTCTCCTATAGTGCAATTTGCCTATAGCATCGACACGATTACCAGCTTTCTGCAGGCGGTGTCCCCAGCTGGGCACCTTGCCCTCGTATCCCATGGCGTTGTCCCAGTACCGAATATCGTGAACGTAGCGACCAGTTGCAAAGCTGGCACGAGCAGGCACACAGATCGGACTTGGTGTGTACGCATTGGTAAAGCGGGTGCCACGTTCTGCCAGGCGATCTAAAGAAGGGGTTTCAATCACAGAATGGCCGGATACGCCCATATAACGTGGATCATGTTCATCAGACATAATTAACAACAGATTTTTTGCTTGCATTGTTTCTATCCTTATATTACCAGGTCAAGTGTCAAAAACTCTTCGCCAAATATAAGCTCACCTTTAAAAATGGCGGCCATATGTGCAATCGCTTTTTCCCTGGAACCCGGGCGGGAAAGATTGGGTCCCTGATGGCTAATCACCAGACGCTGGACTCCTGCTGCTGCTGCCATCTCAGCTGCATCCAGGGTGCCGCAGAATCCGGTTGACATTATAGACGACATGTTCTCTTGATGGTCCCATACATTGACGACAAGCGTGATTGCATCTCGGGCCAGTTCTTCCACGCCGCTGTGACGTCCCGTATCACCCGTGACCACAATCGACCCGCCATCCCAGTCGACCCGGTATGCAAGGCAATCCATCATTGGCTGAAGGTGGAGTGCCTTACCCGCAGTTACCCGACAACTCGAGGTGGCAATGGAAGTCCCCGCGACGATCTCCTCAACATCGAACTGGGGTATCTGCCGGGGTACACTTCCACCCCGGGCTGCATAAACTTCCTGACTGGCTGGATGCTCCACCCTGGCACGCCAATCATCCACGAATGCTCCCTCTTGCCCAATAAGCCTTTGAGTAATCAATTGGGTTGGTGGTGGGCCATAGACCTTCAATCGAGGCACATCCTCCCTTTCATGATCCCAGCGACACAGCAAAAAACAAGGATAATCAACATTATGATCGTAGTGGTGATGGGTGAAAAATAAATGGCTGATATCGATGGGAGCAAGCCCCGCCCGAATCATCTTATAAGTAGATGCCGGGCCGCAGTCGAACATCAAATGCTCGTTATTGACTTTAAGAACCAGACAGCTGCCAAAGCGTTCCGGAGTCGGCGTGGGTGTTCCGCAGCCGATTAAAAATAATTTGACATCCAAATGCGATTGGGGAGACGACATTGTATTTCTCCTATTCAAAATAATGTTTTAGTTTTCTTTTCATTTGCTCAATGTCTTCTGGGCCGCCTTGCGGGAACGTTGAATAACTCGCCAGAGAAACACAACGGTGAAAGCCATAAAAACTAAAACGATCGGCCGCTGAAACATAGTGAAAATATTGTTTCTGGAAATGATTAAGGTTTGTTGCAATGACATTTCAAACATGGGACCCAGAACAAAACCAACGATAAAGGTGATAAAAGAAAATTCAAGTTTCTTCATGAAATAACCCAAAACGGCAAAACAAATCATCATGCCCACTGCAAAAAGGCTGTTATCAGCGATGTAGGCACCGGTTATACAGATGAAGATGACCACCGGATAAATAATATTGCGCGGAATAGACAACACCCGCACAAAGATTCTCAAACCGATGGCACCAATAAAAAGATTAAAGATATTGCCGACCAGCATGCCTCCATAAATTCCATATACCAACCGACCGTGTTCTTCGAACATCAAGGGTCCTGGAATGATGCCGTGAATAATAAAAGCACCGATCAGCAAGGCCGAAGCCACATTGCCTGGAATACCCAGCGTGAAAAGTGGGATCAGATTTGAGCCAATTACCGCATTGTTGGCGGCTTCAGCCGCAGCGACACCTTCTATGTTGCCTTTGCCGAAGCTGTCCGGGTCCTTACTGGCCCTTTTAGCAGCCCCGTAACCCAGAAAAGATGCGATGACGGCACCGAGTCCGGGTAAGGCGCCCAATGCGGTTCCAATCAGGCTGGAACGTACAAGAGTCCTCAGGACACCACGAAATTCCTGTAAAGAAACTCGGCGATCTTCTTTTTTCTGGATTTTATCCAACTCAAAGATTTTTTTTTGTGCTCCGCCTTTTGCCTCCAATTGCACCAAAACCTCTGAGAGGGCCAGGGTGCCGATACCTACGGCCATTAGTGATATGCCATTTTCAAGTTCCCACAGACCGAAAGTCAGTCTGGGTGTGGCCGTATTGGGATCCATACCAACCGTGGATAAAAAAATGCCCAACCCGGCTCCGATGAGTCCTTTGACCAGCTGATTGGATTCCAGGCCGGCAATAATGGTGAGGGAAAAGATAATGACCGATAAAATCTCCGGAGGACCCATCTTTAAAGCTACTATAGCAATCGGGGCAGCGACTAGAATGAGTACGAAGTCTGAAAAGGTATCTCCGAAAACTGAGGAATACAGGGCCATCTTCAACGCCTTCTCCCCCTTGCCCTGTTTGGCCAGCGGATAGCCGTCATAACACGTAGCTGCTGCCTCGGGTGATCCAGGTGTGTTGAGCAAAATAGCAGCTATGGAACCTCCGTAAGTACCGCCTTTGTTGATACCGATTAAAAATGAAATGGCTGCCAGTGACGGCATATAATAAGTCATTGGAACTGCCAGAGCGATCGCCATTGGACCGTTCAGGCCGGGCACGGCACCTACGAATACACCCATGGTAACGCCCAGAAAAATGAATGCAATATTCGTCAGGGTAAATGTGTCCAAAAATCCAGCCAAAATGACTTCCATAATTTTACCTTTCTTTTTATGGCAGCGGTATTCTCAGTCCATACCAGAGTGCAGCGTAGATCAGGAACGGAATGGGAACAGAAACCAAGATGATAGTCAAAACCTTTCTTTGGCCGGTAATAAACATCAGCACTGCCAAAATAAGAATACCGCCGGGAATAAAATGTAGAAACCTTATGGCTGCCAATCCAAAAAACAACAGTGTAGTAAGGCCTGTGATATGTAGCCATTGTAACCGGTTAATAGGCGATGGAGTGTCTTTTATATTTTTTCTTTGGTCGAGTAGGCGCTGTACCAATAGAATGCCGGCCATTAAGGTAACTATGGCCATGGCCGTTGTGGGCACTGTAGCCGGAGGTACGCCGTATTCTTCACCTGGATAAGTCTGGGCTGGGATAATGACAAAAATCATCACCAGACCAGTCACCAGTAGAAAAAGCGAGGTGATAATGTCCGCTTTTTTCATAACCACCTTCCTTTAGGCCGGGATTCGAATGCAGCCCAATAATTGGTTATAAATGTTTATTATTTCAAAAATTCTGCCATGGCTTTAAAATCATTACTCATCGCTTTGATTTTCTCCGGTAGCTCTTCAGCTCCAATATAGAGTGCTGGGAAATGGAGCTTGTTCTCTAATAAATCTTGATAATCAGGGTCTTGGACACCCTGTTCAAAAGCTTTACTCAATTTTTGAATTAGGCCTGAAGGCATCCCTTTGGGTCCTGAAACGATAGCGTAGTTTTCCAAAGCAACATTATACCCCAGTTCTTTTAAAGTAGGGACATCTGGAGTGCCGACCAGTCTTTCCTGCCCATGTCCGACCAATACGATCATCTTTCCGGCTCTGACATATTGATAGTGGACACCACCGCTAAAACCAAAGTCCACATGATTGCCAAGTACCTGGGTCATGATGGCTGAACCGCCTTTGGTTGGAACCATATTGAATTCGACAGATTCTTTTTTTGCAATGTATCTGAGAACCTGTTTGTCATAAGGGCTCAATACCGCGACATTAAGTGGTCCATGTTTTTTAGCGTATGTGATCAGCCCCTTCCAGTCAGCCCAGCCTTTGTTTGGAAGCGAGACAAAGGCTTCCTGAAACTTGCCGACTGCGGCAATGTAGGTAAAGTCATCTTCTGTATACTTGACTTTGGTCATGTATGGCCAGGCAGCATAGGTCAGGGCAATGTTGAAACATAGTGTATACCCGTCTGGCTTGGCCCGCAGTATTTCTTTGGAGGCAATAGCTCCGCCGCCGCCGGGTCTGTTAACCACTACCATTGGCTGACCGAGGATGTCTCCTACTCTTTTAGACAGCAAACGGGCCATAGTGTCGGTACCGCCTCCAGCCCTGAAACCGACTAAAATTTTTATAGGCCGATTCGGATAATCAGCCCAGGCAGGGATTGAAGAAGCTATAAATACAAAAAAACAAATAACCAAAGTGCCATAAACCATTTTGTAATTTTTCATACCATCCTCCTTGTTATAATTATTCCGACGAATTAATCCTCGGATGTTGTTATTCCAGCCAATCGATATGCTCCATGGGGATGTGATGTGTCTCCTCCCATGCCGCGGCGGGTCATTTCAGTAAAATAAATCTCATCCCATTCGACGTTGGCCAAGTTAACTTCAGTTCCAAAATGTTTCACTAACCAAGCACATACCCGATGTTTATAGTCCCTGGTCACATCAGGAAGAACAGCCACAGGCAGTTCAAACATCAGCTTTTCCTCCGGCACTCGTTGTGTCAATTTGTCGATGACGTCTTGACGGATTTCCCCGTGGAACAGCTCGTGTGCTTCTAAAAGTATCAGTGTGGCTCCTGCTTCCAGGCAGTTTTCCACATCAGCAATGAGTTCGTCCCCGGTCATGCTGCCCTCCTTACGACCAACCTCACCCATAACCGTTAAATCAAAATCATCTACTGCTCTACGGATATATTTTTTCTTATCAGTGAGACTCACTGTCAGTAGGTTATCTGAAACCTCGATAGCCTTGAATCCCATTTTTTTTGCCGTCTCAAGAAATTGGTCAAAATTGCCTTGGGCGATTGCTAACTCGCTAAACACCCCGCCAGGGAAGCAAGGTATTCTATGGTTTGTATATGCTGCAATTTTTTTATTGACCATTGTTGCAGGCATCAACCGGGCAATAGTTCCTGCTAATTTTGCCTCGTCTACATATATCCCTTGTGACTCAAGGCAATCTTTTTGAATCCCAAGTGGCATACCCCAATCGATCATCATGGTAAGCCCTTTGGTACGGGGTTTCTCTTGTCGTTCAGGGATGGGGATTTGAGTAAATGCAAATGGGCTATTCTGTGAAGTGGTCATTGTCTCTCCTTAGATTTTACCTTTTTTGTTAAAAACTATATTCCATTTTTACAGGCTGATATCCCATATCCAATGAAATTTGATATGCGGTCTGCGTTAAGTATTCTATCGCCTGTGCCATAAAATCATTATCCTCATCTTCATTGTTCAAACGGATACTAATGGCCCCTGTAACCAAGCCATCTGACCCCATTACCGAAGCACCGAGACCCAGTTGGTTCAGCAATACTTCCTTTCTACTGACGGAATATCCTTGTTCGCTGATTAAAAATAGTTCCTTTTCAAGACTTGGTCTGTCAATTATAGTATTGGGCGTATATGCAACAAGCTCGACACCGTCCAAATATATCTTTTGTTCGGATTCTGACATGTTAGCCAGGATCGCTTTGCCCAACGCAGTACAATAAGCCGGCAGCCGGGGGCCAATTTGATTGACTGTGGATTCATGCCCATGGGGTTGTACGCTCATTGTCACAATAATCGAATTCCGATCCCATATGGCCACGTGGCAAATACGGTTTGTTTTTTTTGATAGATTCTGGAGGGGAATAGTGGCCCGTTGGTTGATCTCTAAATGAGCCATTTGAATAGAACTCAGTTCGTATAGTGCAAAACCAAGGCTATATTTATGTGTTCCATTATTTTTTTGGAGGAATCCATTTCTCATGAGGGTGCTAACCAGACCGTGAACTGTTGTTCTTGCCAATCCAAGTTTATTAGCTATTTCAGAACTTCCAATTGGATAACGGCTATTTTTAAACAGATTAAGAATACTGATGGCCCTGTCAAGGGATTGAATGCTCATAACAAAGAGACTCCTAATTAACTGTCTATATTAATGACTTGATGACGATATCATAGACTACCGGTGATTTCAATGTCAAATTAATAATGATTATATTTTTCAATCTTTTCAAAACTAAAAATTTAAAAACCCTTTCAAACCTGCTCTATAATGGTTGAGATTAATATTTTTTATGCCGCTCAACGATCCCACATCAAAAGCCGATTAAACAGAGATCATAGCCAGGTTGGTGGATCGTGGCCCACCCAGCTCCATGGCATATGTATCCAGATTGTTTTTCTGCAGATATCTGTTTTCTCAATGATAAGGACCTTGTCACAGGAGGCCATGAATTCATCGGCAAACCTATTGTCCAAAGTCATTGTTAGCCTAAAACCGAGAAACTGCTCTCTTTGTTAATTTCTCTTAACCGGGAATAAAATTTCATATTGATATCATAGTCAATCTTTTCAAGGTGGAAGACCACTGGATCGGTATCATGGTCGTGGCCGTTTTCACACTGCTCGATAAGTTCTGCCATCATTTTCCCTACAACAGGGGCATTCTTATATTGATTGCCGGAAGTGCCGACTGCCATATAGAAACCATCCAGATCTGATTTGTCATAAATAGGTATCCAGTCATCAGCGACATCATAGAGATCAACAACGCCCTGGATCTGGTTGGGAATTCCCATCCCCGGAATTCGCTGGGCTAATCTGAGAGCTTGAACTTTTGCTTGATCAGTAAGATCCCGATTAAATTCATCGGGATTCTCAACCCATTACTTTGGATCGCATTCGGGATCTTCACTGCCGGACAGAATATTGTTGCCAACCTCAGGACACCAATAACCTCCGATATCGCTATCTGAGCTGGGACAGCCGCTGGATTCGTAGTCAACGCCCTCGGGTGCAGGCAGGTGAACCACTTCATGGCGCAGTGCTCGGGTTTTGATCTTCATTCCCTTTTCAACACCGGCCATGCGATTAATGACAAAGGAATGGGGACCAGACGCGTTGATGACCACTGGTGATTCAATGATGGTATCGTCTTCCAGAATAAGACCTAAAACCTTTCCATTTTCTTTCAAAATATCGGACACTATTGCATTGAATTTGAACTTTGCCCCATGGGCTTCTGCTGCGACCTGAACATTGTGAACTGACAAAATCGGATCAGAGATAAATCCTCCTTCCGGATAGTAAATAGCGCCTTGAATAGGTATATCATTGGGTGTGCCGAATTTTGGGTCTTCAGGACGACGCGGTGGGTAGTAACTAGTATCATCAAACATTGAAAATTTTTCTTTGACCTGCTCAAATGTCAGGTCTTCATAGGGGATACCGATTTGGTCCATCATGCTTTTGACTTTTTTGAGATGCTCATTTACATGGGATTTCATCACCAGAACCCCTCGTTTATTGAATTTTGCCAATCCCATTGGATCTTCTATCCCCAAGTATTTATCCCACGCATCCCAGTATTTATAACTTTCATAGGCAGCCGCTGTACCATCCAGAGTTGAATAATGAGTCCTGATCACTGCGCAAGTATTGGCTGTTGAGCCGTAACCGGCTGCTTTGAGTTTGTCAATGTTCAGGGTTTTCCAGCCCTTTTTGCTTAATTCAAAGGCAATGCTGCACCCAATAATACCCGAACCAATAATAATAGCATTGTATTGCGTCTTCATTGATTCTCCTTTTTATCTTGATCCAGATCTTCGAGTATTTTTCCAAATCGAAAAATATGTGACCCTATTATCATTGCTGCTTTGGTAACTTCTTTGTTTTCTATCGCTTTGATAAAATCACGCCAATCTTTGAGTGCTTCCTCTGGTTTTTCGGATTGGTGGGTCAGGATATCACTGAAGGCAGCAGCATTTCGTTCAAAAGTACTGGCGAACCATTCAAACATTGGGTTACCCGATATTTTTGCCAATTCGGTATGGAGATTGAGTTCCAACTCGTAGAATCGCAAATGGCCATCGTTCACTGATTTGAGCATATCCTCCATCTGATTGATCAGAAGTTTAAGATTGTTGATTTGCGCAGGAGTTGCCCGTTCGGCAGCATAGGCTGCACAACGGACTTCGATGGCTTCCCTGAATTCCTGTAAATGCTGAGTGGAAACCCGACGGTGTCGGATGAGAGTAGATAGCGTATCGCCTACCATTGCGCTGTCAATCTCTTGTACAAATGCCCCCCCACCATGCCTGATCTCTATCAAGCCTTTTTGCTGTAATGAGCGATAAGCAGTCTCGGCTTTTTTGGCATTTTTAGCCACTTCTGATGACTCTATTTTTTGCTGGTTTTTTTACCTTTTTAATTGACAGGTATCCGGTATGAATAGATCATGAAAATTTTTACACTTACGTCTTCGTATTTTCTTTTTCATAGACCTGGTACTCCCTCAAATCTATGATCGGCTTATACGAAAGAGCGGCGGGGTATCATTTAAATAAATGGGGCAGGGTTTGGCGGGGTAGCCGCTGAATACAATTAAAAGGCTGCTGATTTTGCCAAAACAATGCCGGGTTTAATCAGCAAAGCGTTAAATATTTCCTGTCAAAAGAAAAAAAATGAGAAAAAAAAAGTAAAAGAATTAAATTCAAAGAAAATAGATCTTTTTAAAGATTTATTAGAAGAAAAAACTCGCAACAAAATAAACTGGCAACATAATTGGAGACCAACTTGAATTTGGTCCTCACGCCTGAAAAGAAATTTATAAAATCTGCTAAAATGTTTTTGATATATTATTAACCGTAATATGGAAGAATGGCTTATTACAATGGTCTTGGTCCATATAATTTAATACAAAGTGACAAAATAATATTCAACCCAACCACAAGATACGGGATTTTTCCTGTTCCAAAAGTTCCAAAAAACAGTGTGTTATTTATCCAATACCTTTCGAATAGTTTGTGCAGTTTCCAGCATGTTGATTGGTTTCATGACGTATGCTGCCAACCCCAGCTCTTTGGCCTTTTCTTCATCAACAAGGGCACTATGACCAGTACAGATAATAATAGGAATATCAGAACGAATTTCCATTAGTTTTTCAGATAATTTAACCCCCGTCATCTGTGGCATGGTCATGTCAGTTATGACAAGATCAAAATGATCAGGGTTTGAACGGAATAGTTCTAAAGCATCTTGAGGTGTTGTGGCGGTTTCAACTTTGTATCCCAGGCGCTCAAACATCCTTTTTACCATCTTTGTAATGGATATTTCATCATCCACAAATAATATGGTTTCACTTCCTCTGGGAATATCCTGGAGTGTCCGGGCGTTAACCATCGTTTTTGCTGTAGCCAAAGGGAAAAGTATGGTAAATTTTGTGCCTTTACCCAAACTGCTGTCAATGGCAATTGCTCCGTCATGGCTTTTAACAATGCCGTGCACCACGGCTAAACCCATACCGGAACCTTTACCGACTTCCTTGGTTGTAAAATAGGGATCAAAAATTTGATCAATAATTCCAGGGGCTATGCCCGGGCCTGTATCGCTTATCATTATCTTCACATGATCGCCGCTTTTCAGGTCGGGATAGTCTTTGAGTGATTGATAATCCAATATCACTTTCTCTACAGTGACAGTCAGGTCTCCGCCGGTTTGTTCCATGGCGTGGGAAGCATTGATGCACAGGTTCATTATGATCTGGTTAATCTGGGTCGGGTCAGCAAGGATCGTTTCATAAGTGGTTTGAATATCCCGGTGAATATTTATGGTGGTTGGAATCGTTGATCGCATGAATTGCAGCGCATCTTTAATGACTGAAGCAATTTGAATGGGTTGCAGTTTCTGGTCGGTCTTACGACTGAAACTTAAAAGCTGTTTTACAATATTTTTTGCCCTGAGACTGGCAGTTTTAATCTCTTCAAGGCTGGAATGAGCAGAATTCCATTTTGGAACATCATCCAAGGCAAGCTCTGTGTTACCAAGAATAATAGCCATGATATTATTAAAATCGTGGGCAATCCCCCCCGTGAGGGTGCCGATGGACTCCATTTTCAGGGCCTGTTGGAGTTGGGCTTGAAGCTTCTCTTTATCTTTTTTGGCCTGCTTGCGCTCGGTAATATCCTCTATTATATTATAAAATCGATCCTTGAGATTCATTACAGTGACGATCACATCGTGTTCCCGACTCCACTTATCTGTGTATCGCCTTGTGAATGTAGTTAAATATTCATTTTTTTCGATCCAGCGGTCTACCTCGCTGGACATTTTTGATCGGTATTCATGATCAGGGAAAAACTTCTCCCGCCAAGCCTTCTGATTGGGAATGTCCCCTATGGTATAGCCAAAAACCTCTGTGAACTTGGGATTGACGTATTCGGTTTTATTATCAGTCGTACCCACGGCCAATGGGAAGGGCAATTTTTCAACCATGTCGCGGAAAAGCCCTTCGCTGATTTTGAGTGCTTTCTCTGTTCGTTTGCGCTCGGTTATATTCTGATTGATTCCGATTGCACCGACAACTCTCCTGTCATCATTTAAAAGAGGCGCAGCAGAATGGAGAATGGTTTTGAGTGAGCCATCTAAACATTCAATATCGATTTCTTGATCTGTGACTGTCTCGCAGGCTTTGATCGCGTGAGCTATACCCCAATCTTCAAACGCTATTGATTTCCCCGTGCCAACTCTCCAATCTTTGCCGATATAAAGAGTGTCTGTCCTTATTTTCTCATTGGCAGGATTTTCCATGAGAATTTTACCATTCCCATCTTCGACCCAAACACCTATCGGCATCGTATCAAGAACGGTTCTAACCAGTGATTTCTCAATTTTAATTTCCTTTAACAAAGATTCGTTCTTTGATTTCAGAGCACTTGCCTGATGTCTGTTTTCGATAAGGATTGCTAAAAATTTAAAAGCGTTTCTGCAGACAGCCTGATCAACCTCTGAAATTTTTTGGCTTTTTGCCATCACAGCAAACCCGAAAGACGAATTAAGTGTTGTAATAGGGATGATCTGATCTTCTGGAACCCCCGGCGGCAAACGATCATAAAATTCGAAGGAGAAAGATTCATCGAGCCCGTTAAGAGATTCTATAAATCGAGATCTCACCGAATCAGGATCGGATATTTGTGACACATATGCAAGAGCTAATAACACTTCATGTGATAACTTCATCAAATTCTCTCATATGGCTTTTAAGAATTCCGGCGCGTATTTGGCAAGCCATTTCTCGGGGTGCATAAAATATGGATTTTCAAAGATACCCCCCCCTGTTATGACGAATGGGTGTACTTGAAGTACTTTCATGATTGTTGATCCAGGGAAACGGTTAACATCATAGAGACAGATACTTATCCATGTCTTTCCCCAAATAAAAGTATTGAGAAGTGATTCGTAGGCCATGAGATTTTCCACTCCTGGAATTTTCTCAAGTGCCCAACCCATCTCCGCAGTACCCCGAACGTTTCTGGCTCCCAAACGTAAGTTTTCATCCCAAATATCGTCATGAGCCTTTAGCATGTCATGAGGAGAAAAAAAACCTTGTGGATGGTACAAATCGCGGGAATGGAATAATCTAAATGAATCCGAATCAGGATGATCGACACCTGGACACAATGCCTGGGTACTGTCTATGGCGTGATCGTGATGATGCTCGTCAGGGCAACAGACGAGAAGTTCACGTTCTCGAAGACCTTGGGCGAGGAAACCAAACATAATAGCATCTCTTTCCGCCTCCGTTTCATAAAGCCCACAAAAATGCGTCCCCCAATTGCAGGTGTATCCACCAAATCCAAGATCCATAAGCGATAAATCCGAAGTTTTTAAATGCATGGCATCCCCCATTCATTTTTCAAATTTTATTTAGCATAAAATTTATTGATTTCCACTCAGTATTATCCATAAGTAAAATACATTAAAAATTTTGGAAATGCAAAAAATATCTGATATGTTGTGAATTACTATCATTTAATAATGGCATAATCGGTCAGGAGTCAAATCTGGCAGATTACTGAGCGTTTCATCCACCAGTCCGGGCTTTTTAAATATTTCCAAAATACCACATTTAGTATAGACAACTATTTCAACTTCGGATTTGAAAGTCAACTATATGGAAAAAATAAAAGCTAAAAAAATCAAACCCCTATGAACATTTATTGGAGATAATCACTCCCAGCCAGAAAACGCAAGATTAAATTTTATACATACAAAAGTATAATTAAAATCTTATCCTGATATTCGTTTTAATTGGAGAAAAAAATCATTGATTGAAATCTCAACTTCAATCATTTTTTATATAAAATTGGTTAAATAGGGCACAATGATATATTATGATTTTTATGATATGTAGACCAGAAAAGAAGGGCGGCAAAATATGCTTACGTTCGGTAAGCCGATCATCATTGAAAAGATTTGCCTCCTCTGGGGCAGAAGGCCACTCAAAATGGGAAATAGTATCTGGTACACATTGATGCTATTGTTGCCACAATGCCAGGATTGGCATTGTGGCAACAATAGCAAAATTATTAAAAAAAATGCAATTTTATAAATTTTTGTAAGCCTTGCCCGGCAATGGTTTAACTGAATTTTGGGATGTGAAAAAAAGGGTGCCCCATTATAGTATTCACCCGTAGCGGATTGCTCAGAAAGAGAAGAAGCCTGCCACTGATTTTTTATTGAGAATAATTTGCGGATAATTTTTCCATTACCATTGCAGAACAAGACCATATGATCTTTTTCGGTCGGGCACTAATTAAACGGGGTCATATCGGGATTGTTACGATAAACTCAGCCCCTTTCCCATTGTCTGAATTCAAGGTCAAAGATCCTCCCATATCCTTTAACAGCACCATTACCCCGGCAAGCCCCAGGCCATGACTTCTGATGGCACTCTCAATGGATGATCCCGTTGTAAAATAGATTTCAAAAATTTTTTGGTGATCTGTGGATGGAATGCCCCGGCCGTCATCTTTTACTTTTAAAATCAGCTTTTTATCCACAATTCTGCCTGAAATCTCGACAAAAGAAACTCGATGCTTAAATGCATTGGTAACAAGATTCCTCAAGATCTGTCTCACCTTGGCCTCATCAAGATGAACCACAGTTTTCCACAATTTGTGACCAAATGACAACCTGGTGCCACTTGCCTGTACCACCTGTTCAAGCTCATCATAGGTTTGAGTTTTTCGAATAACCTCTGCCACACCTGGATCAGAAAAATCAAATATTTCCATTAAAACAGATGTTACAAGGACTGAGACTGGGAAATCAGAGGTTATCATAACGCCCTCCCTGGATCTTCCAAGCTCCAGTACATCATTCACAAGCCTTTGGGTGGTCAGTGTGTTTCTTATGATCCTCTTTAATACTTTAACTTGCTTATCTGTCAGAGGGCCATAAGAATCCTGCCGATTCAAAAGTGATTTTGCCCCGGCATCTATTACTGAAATGGGAACCTTTAGATCATGAATAAGAATTTCTGTTTTAATTATTGTGTCTGGCATTTTTGGGTTGAACCTTTTAAAATCCTTGCAATATCAATCAATGATTTTATATATTGTATCCGATTGTTATGAATTGACTACATTTTTCCAAAAAACTATTAGGATCTTTTAAATCATAAATTTTGTTACGTGTGACCTTCAGGTTATACGAGGATCAATCAATCTTGTAAAGTCTTTATGGAGTTTATTTATGACCAATGATGCCAATGATATCAAAACACTTGAAAAGAAAATAAAAGAGCTTGAAAAGAAAAACCATGAACTTCAAGAAATTATCTGCAATGCTCCTATTCCCATCTTTGTTCTGGATAGCACCCATAAGATCACCCATTTTAACAAGGCATGCGAAGATTTGACCGGTCTTTCATGCGAAGAAATGGTTGGAACAGACCACCAGTGGAAAGCCTTTTATTCAAGCCGCCGTCCCGCAATGGCTGATCTTATCATAGACAGATCATCGGATGCCCAGATTGTGGAACATTATGGCAGCAAATACAATAGGTCAGACAAAGCCAAAGATCAATTTTCAGCCACGGATTTTTTCCCGGATCTGGGTGAAGAAGGCAAGTGGCTTTTTTTCTGTGCATCCGCCATTACCAATGAAAATGGAGAGATCATCAGTGCAGTTGAAACCCTTCAGGATGTGTCTGAAGAAAAAATTGCCGAAAGCAAAACCAGGGAATTATACCGAACCTATCGGAAAATCATGGAATTTATCCCTTATCCCATTGTTGTTTATGATGACAAAGGGAAGGTTTCCTATCTGAACCCGTCTTTTTCAACAACCTTTGGCTGGTCCCTTGAAGATCTCAAGGGCAAACCCGTTCCCTTTGTACCCAAAGCCCTTGAAACTGAAACCAATGACATGCTGGCCAAATTCAGAGAAGACAAATCCCTGGCCCGATACGAGACAAAACGCTTGACAAGGGATGGCACGGTTCTGGATGTGGTGATCTGGGCGGCATCCTACGAAAGATTTAAAACCGGCTTAACGGAAAACTTTGTCATTTTAAGGGATATTACAGCAGAAAAAAGACTTGCTGCAAACAATAAAACCATTATGCGCATCTCGGCTCTCCTGCCGGAATATCCTGAGCTTGAAGATCTTATGAATTATATTTCAAAAGAGGTTAAAGGAATCTTAAACACAGAAGGTGCAATGGTTCTTTTATATGATGAAATTACAGACGAGTTATTTTTCACGGGAGCCTCTTATGATAATTCAGATACGGAAAAAAGGGCAAAAACATTTCGTTTCCCGGCAGACTCGGTTTTGGCTGGAAAAATTATTAAAACAGGTGAATATGCCCTGGTAAATGATGTTGAAAAATTGGTCCAAGATTACCCCCAAAGAGATCAAACGCTTGGTTATCAGACACGAAGCCTTCTGGAAGTACCGATTAAAAGTGAGGACAGAATCATTGGAGTTCTCTGTGCCATTAACAAAAAACAGAACCCGTTTGATTATAATGATATGGAACTTTTGACAATGATTGCTGGAACTATTGCCATATCCATTGAAAATGCAAGGTTTTCCGAAGCCGTCCGGGAGGCATACCGGGATGTGGCTTCCATGAACCGGGCCAAAGGCAAAGCCATCAACCACCTTTCCCATGAGCTAAAGACACCAGTTGCTGTCCTTAACGGCTCCTTACAGATCTTAAATAAAAAGCTTGAATCAATACCCGGATTAAATGTCCATGCCACTTTGAACAGGATTGAAAGAAATCTGGGCAGGATTGTTGATATACAGGATGAGGTTGCAGATATCATGGAAGACAAGACCTATTCCGCCCAGAAACTATTATTAAAAATGTTTGAAGTCTGCCAGGACGAACTGGAAACCATTATCCAGCAGAGTCTTTCTGCTGATCAGCTTGAACATTCCATCAGCCAATTGATTGATGAAAAATTCGGTCCCAGGTCCATTAGTTACAGATCTATTAAGTTTTCTGAATATTTCAGTAAATTTTACTCTTCCCTTAAACCTGAATTTGAATTCAGGCAGATTAATATAGAGATTTTTATGGATGACAATCTGCCGACGCTTCTTTTGCCAAAAGAAATCATAGATAAAATGATGGGTGGCCTTATTAAAAATGCCATTGAAAACACGCCGGATAAAGGGAAAATTCTCATTTCCTTTAAAACTGAAAAATCCGGTGTTCTTTTAAGTATCCATGATTTCGGAGTGGGAATTGAGGCTGATGCCCAGAAAAGAATCTTTGAAGGTTTTTTTTCAACCCAGGAAACATTGCTGTATTCAACCAAAACGCCTTTTGCCTTTAATGCCGGCGGAAAAGGCGCTGATTTGTTACGGATGAAAATATTTTCAGATCGCCATGGTTTTACTTTGGATATGGTATCGGAACGATGTTGCTTTCTTTTGAAAGACAAGGATATAAAATGCCCGGGAAATATTGAAAAATGTCCCTTTTGCCAAAGCCAGGAAGATTGCTTAAATTCCGGTTATTCAATTTTTACCATTTTTTTCCCTTTGGGAAAAAAATAAAAAAGTCTTTGACAAAACAGCTGAAATTAAATTATTAAAGTACATTGTGTTGAGACTGAGCGCTCGTTTGTTTTTTTAAAATCTGGATAGGAGTTGCATTGAAGTAAAGCTGTACAAGAATGAATTAAATTTTTGTTTTTATCCTTTTTACAAAAGGAGTCTTCTGTATGAACGATTTGCATAACCTGACCTTTTTTGACATCTATGAAAAAAACGCCCTCTATAATGGCAAGGCCTGCGCCCTTCACTGGGAAGCCATGGATACAAGCTATGCCGAGCTTTTTTTGCAGACTTCAAAACTTGCCAAGGGTCTCAAGAATCTGGATCTTAAAGCCGGCAGCAGGATTGCCGTTCTTTGCAAGAATCATCCTGTCTTTTTCCATCTATTCGGTGCGGCATCCGCTCTCAACCTTGTACTGGTTCTCATTAACCGGCGGTTAAGCCAGGATGAAATAAGCTATATTATCCAAGACACCACCCCTGTTTTAATTTTTTCAGATAAAGAAATGGGAGATCAGGCAAAATCTCTTACCACATCCTTTTCCTGCCTCAAACAATCTTACGTTGTTGATGGGGAGGATACCAATTTTTCAAACCTTTATAACACCTCTCCTCTTAAAACTGCCGAACCCGGCAGCCCTTGCGATCCTTTTGTGATTATCCATACGGCAGCGATGATGGGCAAACCCAGAGGGGCTGTTCTTGGACAGGAAAACATTATTTTATCAAACCAGCAAATTATACAGGCTTTCGGCCTTGATAAAACCAAAACCTATTTAAATATTTTGCCATTATTTCACATTATGGGAATTAACCTGGGGTTAGGCATACTTCAAGCCGGAGGTAAAAATGTACTGCAGGAAAAATTTGACCCCCCTAAAACATTAGAACTTATCCAGGAACAAAAAATCAATCTTTTTGGTTCCTTCCCCCCCATATTATCAAACCTTATAGATGCAATGGAAGACGGCAATTATGATCTGTCAAGCCTTGAGATAGCGGCCGGGCTTGAAATGCCTGATACTGCAAAAAAATGGGAAACCGTAACCAGGTCCAAATTCTGGACCATGTATGGACAGACTGAAACATCAGGCCTTATCACCTTTACCCAATACTTTACAAAGCCTGGATCAGCAGGTGTTATCTCGCCCCTTGCCAATATCAAAATTGCAGACGATGGAGACACGTTTTTACCCATCAATGAAACCGGAGAAATCCTTGTAAAAGGGCCACTGGTTTTCCAGGGATATTGGAATGCTGATGAACTAAATGCCCATACCTTAAGAGGCGGCTGGCATCATACTGGAGACCTTGGAATGATAGATTCTGATGGATTCTTGTTTTTTAAAGGCCGAAAAGCTGAAAGAGAACTCATCAAACCGGGTGGAGAAAATGTTTTCCCAGTTGAAGTGGAAAAAGTTATTCTTGAGCATGATGCCATCAAAGACGTATGTGTATTTGGTGTTCCTGATCCAAAATTTGGCGAAGGCATAAAAGCTGTTTGCTCGCTGAACCCAGGGGCTAACCTGACAAAGGATGATCTGATAAAGTTTTGCGGATCTCTCATTGCCGGATACAAAAAACCAAGATATGTTGAGTTTATCAATGAATTGCCCAGGGCAGAAAATGGCACAATCGACCGTGAAAAAATAAAAGCGGAATATGGTTAAAACCCTTCCATGTTTTTGTAAACACTGTTTTGCCTTGACACGCTATAGTTGATTTACTATTGATAATTTTTAAGGTGAGTAATCTTTTTTGGCAATTAACTTTTTTGGATGCAAGTTCTCTTTAATCTGACTTATAGAATTTGGATTTTATATGGCACATTTAAATATTTCAGACGTTACCCTTTCTTTTGGCGGCCTTAAAGCTCTTTCCCATGTAGACATGAAGATTGAGCCTGGTCTGATCACATCAATTATCGGTCCTAATGGTGCGGGTAAAACCAGTATGCTGAACTGCGTATCAGGTTTTTATCACCCGACAAGTGGCGACATTTATTACAAGGATAAAAAACTGACCCATGCTTCCCCCCACCAGGTATCCAATATGGGAATTGCCAGGGCGTTTCAAAACCTTGAGCTTTTTTCCGGTCTTTCCGTTCTTGACAATCTTCTTTTGGCCAGACACCAGAATTTAAAATACAGCTTTCTGCATGCTGTCTTCTTTTATGGGAAGGCCTCCCGCATTGAATCCGAAAACAGGGCTTATGTGGAAGGAATCATAGATTTTATGGAGCTTGAGCCCTATAGGAAAAGACTTGTGGGCAACTTAAGTTATGGAGTTCAGAAAAAAGTCGAGGTGGCCCGTGCGTTAACCCTGGCCCCGGATATTCTTCTTTTAGACGAACCCATGGCCGGGATGAATCAGGAGGAAAAAGAGGATATTGTCCGGTTTGTCATGGATATTCAAAAAGAACGCGGCATTACTGTGGTGCTTGTGGAGCATGATCTCGGTGTTGTCATGGACATTTCAGACAAAATCTATGTTCTTGATTTTGGTGAGGTGATTGGTTCGGGAACCCCTGAAGAAATTGCCCAGGATCCTAAAGTAATTGAAGCCTATATTGGAGAGGATTAATATAAATGAACACCAATGACAAACTGCTTGAATATTCTATCCCCCAATTGCTTCGCTGGAGGGTTGGAAGCTCACCCAAACGGCCGGCGTTAAGGGAAAAGGATTTTGGAATCTGGAATACCTATACCTGGGAAGATTATTATGATCATGTCAGGAAAACCGCTCTGGGCCTCAAAGCCATCGGTCTTGCCAAAGGTGATACCATTGCCATCATCAGTGACAATATCCCTGAGCTTTTATTTACAGCCATTGGTGCACACTCCATTGGTGCCATTTCAGCAGGCATATATCAAGTCAGCATGCCGGCTGAGATTGCACAGATCATTCAATACCTGAAAGTCAGTGCAGTATTTTGTGACAACCAGGAACAGGTGGATAAAGTTCTTGATGTCAGAGACCAGATCCCCAATGTTAAAAAAGTTATTTTTGAAGATCCAAGGGGAATGAGAGAGTATATGTCCGATGACTGGTTCATTGATATCAGAGATCTTTATAAACTGGGTGAAAAAGAACATACAAAGAATCCTGATCTTTTTGAAACCCTTGTGGATGCGGGCAAGCCTGATGATGTCTGTCACCTGTGTCTCACATCAGGAACCACAGGGCTTCCCAAGGGTACCATGATGACCCATAAAAATTATATTAATATGGGGGTTAAAATCACTGAGGCAGACCCGCTGGAACCCACAGACGAATACGTATCATTTCTGCCCTTTGCCTGGATCGGTGAGCAGATGAACTCATTCGGGATTGCCATGGCAACGGGAATCACCATTAACTTTCCTGAATCTGTTGAAACAGCCATGTCAGACTTAAAGGAAATCGGACCCCATTTCATGTTCGGCGCCCCCAGAATCTATGAAACCATTCGATCTGAAATATGGTTAAAAATTGACCAGTCCTATTGGTTGAACAAGCTTTTCTATAATTATTTCATCAAAGTGGGTATAGAATCCGCAGGCTATAAGATGACTGGCAAACCCATGCCTTTAGGATTGAAAATCAAATCATGGCTGGGTACACAGATGGTACTTCGGCCCCTTATCAACCAGATAGGCCTTATGCGCCTGAGACGGGCTTATACAGGGGGAGCCGCCTTAGGACCCGAACTCTTTACCTTTTACCAGGCCATTGGGGTGAACCTGAAACAAATTTACGGCCAGACCGAAATCACGGGGATTGCCTACATGCACAGGGACGGAGATGTCCGGCCGGAAACCGTTGGTAAACCTTTGCCAGGCACTGAATGCAAAATTGCAGAAGACGGGGAGATCCTGTCAAGATCTGCCTCTGTTTCTCCAGGCTATTTTGAACTGCCTGAAAAAACCAAAGAAGTGCTCGAGGGCGGCTGGCTCCACTCGGGAGATGCCGGGTTTATCGATGAAAACAACCATCTTGTGGTCATCGACCGTCTTTCCGATGTCATGCATAATAACAAAGGAGAAATGTTCTCCCCCATGTTCCTGGAAAATGCTCTTAAATTCAGCCCCTACATAAAAGAGGCTGTTATTTATGGTAATAAGGAAGACTTTGTGGCCTGCCTGCTTAACATTGACCCCATTGTTGTGGGCAAGTGGGCTGAAGACAAGGGGATATCCTTTACAACCTATATGGATCTTTCCGGCAGACCTGAAGTGGCAGAACTTATGATGGAACAGGTATTGGATGTGAACTCCCGGGCTGAAAAAGAACATTTTAAAATCAAACGGTTTGCCCTGCTCTATAAACTTTTAGATGTGGATGACGGAGAGTTGACCAAAACCGGTAAAATCCGACGTAAGTTTGTACAGGAACGGTACCAGAACCTGTATGATTCACTTTATGACGAAGCCGTTGATAAAAAAGAGGTTGAGGCATCCTTTCAGTATCAGGACGGACAGTCAACCAAGGTTAAAACAAGCATTTCTTTTTATACAGTGAAAGGAGCCAAAGAAATCTGATGAGTTATTTTTTTCAAATTGTAGTCAGCGGTATTGTGGTTGGCTCCATTTATGCCTTAGCCGCTCTTGGAATTGTTCTTATTTATAAATCAAGCCGGGTTTTAAATCTGGCCCATGGACAGATTATTGCCGCCGGTGCGTTTATCACCTATTATCTTACTGTTTCGATAGGGGTGCCGATCTTCTTTTCCTTTATAGCCAGTATGATCATTACCTTCTTTTTAGCCATGAGTGTTGAAAGAATTTTTTTACGCCGGTTGATCGGTGAACCCATTATTTCGGTCATCATGGTGACCATTGGACTTCAATCCATCCTTGACGGATTGATATTTATCACGCCCTTTGGAACTGAAAACTTTTCCTTTCCAGCATTCCTTCCCCATACCCCTTTGACCATTGGCGGTGTTTCCATTTCATGGACCCAGCTAGTAGGTGTTATCATCACCTTTCTATTGATCGGGGCATTTTCATGGTTTTTTAAAAAATCAACCATTGGCATATCCATGAGAGCCGTGTCTGACGACCAATTCGGTGCCATGTCAGTTGGGATCTCTGTTCCAAAAGTCTTTGGACTTGCCTGGGCTACAGCCGGGCTATCAGCCGCTGCAGCCGGCTGTATCATTGGCAATATAACAGGATTGAACTTTGAGACGCTCCAGGCCTTTGGTATTGTTGTGTTTCCCGTTGTTATCCTTGGCGGGCTTGATTCCATTCTAGGTGCTGTTGTTGCCGGTATCATCATGGGATTAATCCAGCAGTTTGCCAGTGGTTACCTGGATGGCAATTTTGGGTTGAACGGTACAGGAGACGTCATGCCATATGTCATTTTATTAATCATTCTTCTATTTAAACCCCATGGTTTATTTGGAATTCACGAAATTGAGCGGGTGTAGCCTATGTCAGCGAATTCATGGTTAGCAACTGGTAATTTTTACACGACATATAAACAGGAACAGAGGACATTTTTTACAAGTCTTGACCGGTCTGTTTTTACGTTTTTCCTGGTCATTCTTTTTGTCTGGCCCCTGTTTTTCCCCTTGAGCAACAAGTATATGCTGGTGGTGGATAATATTCTCATTGCCATTGTAGCCGTAATGGGACTAAATCTTGTCACAGGATTTGCAGGCCTAATTTCCATAGGGCATGCCGCTTTTGTCGGGATTGGTGCTTACACAGTGGCATCCTTTTGCAGGACCATAGGGGATTCCCATATCATCATCACCCATTTCTGGCCCGTGCTCATTATTTTCAGCGGCCTTGTGGGTGCTGCATTTGGTGCCGTTGTAGGCTTGCCTGCCCTGCGCCTGAAACATCTGTATCTTGCCATTGCCACTCTGTCTTTTCAAATGATTTTTCAGTGGGTTATCAATTTTATGTCATTTTTCAACCAGGGCCAGACCATATCTGTTGGTCGTGTTTTCTGGTTTACAGGAAAGGTGGGGCGAAAAGACCACTATTTTTTCTGGTACTATATCATACTAGTCGTGGTAGTTCTATTAGGCTTTGGAGTCAGGAACCTTTTAAAAACCAGATATGGCAGATGCCTTGTGGCAGTACGAGACAATGACCGGGCCGCCGATGCCATGGGCATGAATCCAGGCCTAACAAAGGTGTATGCCTTTGCTCTGGCCGGTTTTTTTGCAGGAGTAGCCGGTGCATTGCATGCCTATCTTTACCGGGGGGTTGGTTTTGAATCCTTTACCCTCCATGAATCCATAGGTTATCTTGCCATGGCCATCGTCGGGGGCCTGGGCACCTTGAACGGGTCCTTCTGGGGTCCTGTGGCCATCAAATTTCTGGACCTTCAGGTGGAACACCTTGCTGAAATAGCAGGACAATACCTGCCATCCAGCATGAATCTTGCGACAGCTTTAAAACCCTTCACCTTTGGTCTGGTCATTGTGCTGTTTTTAATGTTTGAATCAAGAGGTATTGCAAACTGGTGGAGAATCACCAAATCCTACACCAAGCTGTGGCCTTTCCGTTATTAATGAATTTTAGTCACGGTTGGACCCGCTTTATAAAATATTAAGCGTCATAAACCCAAACCTAGGAGGAAAATTGAGATGAAAAACAAAAGTAGAAACTCTTTTATTATTTTTGGAATTGTTTTGCTATTTCTTATGCTGATTATTTCTTGCGGTGACAAAAAAGAAGCTGAAGAAACCACACGTTTAAAGGCTGAAATTTCACAATTAAAAGCTGA